>JAHDIM010000048.1:0-17092 GCA_020630805.1 Anaerolineales bacterium | reverse complement strand
ATCAGCCATCAGCCATCAGCCATGTTGCTTTGCAACCGCTACGCGAACATCATCAGCCTTTCGCTTTTAGCTTCGGATGTGGTAACTCAACTTGCAAAATGGTGCCACTTTCGGCGCCATTTTGCATTCTAAGACGGCCGCCCATGAGGGCAACACGTTCAGAAATGCCAAGTAGGCCATAGTGGCCTTCGTTGCTAAGGTTCGCAAGATCAAACGGGGTGTCCATGCCTTTACCGTTGTCTGTCACTGTGACCAGCAGCCGCCGCGCAGACACGGGTTGGAGTGCTACCGCAGTTTTGGTGGCGCCGGCGTGCTTCCAAATGTTGTTCAGCGCTTCTTGGACAATGCGGAAGATGGAAAGCTCAAGCGTCTCTGGCAAGCGACCTAAGTTTTCATTCAACGTGAGGTCTACGGGAATGCCGGTGCGGTGTGACCAGTCTGAGGTGTAAGAACGCAAGGCAGCGCTTAGACCGAGACTGTCAATGGTGGGAGGACGAAGGTTGCTGCAAATCCCACGCAGGTCCTCCACAATTGTTTTGATAGAGACACGGATCTCTTCAACTTCCTCAGTGTCCATTCCTTCTCTTTCTAGGATTTCCCCTAAGTCTTCAAGTTGATAGTTGATGCTCAGCAAGTCTTGCAGCGGTTGATCGTGGATCTCCCGTGCGAGGTGTTTGCGTTCTTGCTCGCGCTCCGTCAACAACCGCCGATTCGCGTCTTGCAAAGCCATGTTGGCGTCATCAAGCGCTTTGACTTGTTCCGCGAGTTGATCCACTAGTCGCTGATTGAGGCGGTCACGGTTTTCGATATCCCGCTCTAATAAGCTCTGATTATGCTTTAGCATTTCAGACTGCTCACGGGCCTGATAGTAACTATCGAGCGCCCAAATGGCCGGCGTGCGCTGATTACGCTCGCGAGTGCCCACTAAGTTTGCGACAACCTCCTCACGCGTGGTGGAGTCAGTTGGCGTATTTGAGACAAGTTGCCCTTCACGCATCACCAGAATGCGGTCACAGACGGCAAAGAGATGATCTAAGTTTGTACTGCCAAACAACACCGCACTGCCCTTGCTTTGCCAAGTGGAAATCAACTGCAACAAACGTTTCTGATAGGGAATACTGAGATAAACGCTAGGGTTGTCTACCAACATCAAGTCACGCGGGAATGCCATTGCATGTGCAATTTGTACCAGTTGCCGATTTTCACCAGACAAGTTGCTAGCCGTCTCGTGAATGGGGATAAATGGCGCATTGAGCCGCAGCAAGAGTTCTGTTGCGGCCTCATTCATTTGGTTCTGACGTGGAATGTTATAGCGCCCACCAATGAAGGACCAGCCAAGCTCTTGTCCTAGGAATATGTTGGTGGTTACATCTAGGCCTTCAACAAGTTCAGGCTGCTGATGAATGGCACCAATGCCAGCGGCTTGAATACTAGCGGCGGGGTCTACATTGCGGCCTTTATAGCGGATATTGCCGCTATCTGGGCGGTAGTCATTGGTGAGACATTTGAACAGGGTGGTGACACCAGACCCACTGCGCCCCGCGACACCGACGACTTCTTTCGGATGCACGCGGAACGAGACATCATCTAACGCGACAAGGTTGCCGAACGTTTTATGTAGATTGTGAACCTGTAATAGCGGTGCTTGGGTGATCACGTGGGCTGATATTATGCTTGTCCGCGTGCGTTATTCACGCAAATGCCGCACTAGGCTATCCAAGGCATTGAAATAACTATTCCGTCCAAAGCCTGCTAACACGCCTAAACAAACCGCAGACAGCACCGACTTGTGTCTAAATTCTTCGCGGGCGTGCACATTGGAAATATGTAATTCAATAACTGGCACATCAATCGCGCTAATTGCATCGCGAATGGCAATGCTGTAATGTGTGTATGCGCCTGGGTTCATCAGAATACCGTCAGCCCAGTGACGGGCTTCTTGGACAGCCGTCACAATTTCCCCTTCTACATTCGATTGAAAATCGCGCAGCGTTACGCCATGGGTATCAGCGCCGTAGGTTCGTAGGGCAGCTACTAGTTCTGGGAGTGTTTCAGACCCATAAATTTCTGGCTCGCGCGTGCCCAACATATTCAAATTTGGACCGTTGATCAACAAAATATTCATAGGCCTTAAACTGCTGTATTTGGCGTGTGACTTTGGGCAAATTCCTTGCCATTTCGGATGTGCAATTCTAAGAGTGTAACAAGCTTGTCAGTGTCTTTCTTTAGAGCTGCATCGCGGATCATCAGATGCTCTTGTTGGGCGCGTTGCAGCATGCTCGTGCGCTGCGCCTCATCAATCACTTTTAAGGCTTGCGACCGATAGCGCAGCATGTGATCATATATTACAGCGTGTAAGCGCAAAATCCATTGTGACTCACATCCAGCGATGATTGTGCGATGAAACTCGCCATCACATTGCTCTAATAAGTGTCGATACTGTTCAAAATCTTCAAAGATTAGGTTTTCAGATTTTGCAAGCTTGTAATGAGCTGCCATGACATCACCTTCCCAGTTTAGGTCAGCAACAGCGAGCGACAGCCGCGCGGCCTGGCTTTCTAACAGAAGCCGTGTTTCGGTAATGTCGTGTAATTCTGCTTGAGTAGTGGGGGCGACGCTTGTGCCGCGCTGGCCTTCTGTTTCCACTAATCTTTCAGCAACGAGCCGGGCTAAGGCTTCTCGAATGGTATTTGCACTAGCCTCATAACGACGCTTCAAGTCGCTAAGCTTTAGCTTGGTTCCCGGTTCGTAAACGCCAAACAGGATATCTTGCCGCAATTGTAGATAAACAGCCTCTGCTAAACGTTCGGTAGATGAGGTGTCTACTAGGTCTTGGGAAAAATATGAATTGTTGGCCAACTGTACCTCAAAAGATAAAAGAAATAAGCAATGTGCTTCTTATTTTACTGTTCTATCGGAAAACCTACAAATTCGGAAATATTGGACTATAAATAATTATGGTGATTATCTTGAATTATAGTGATTGTATAATATAATGATCACTATAAATCTGTAGCCGCACTATAGATCGCTTGTTTTCAAATAATCTAAATCATTATTGTCTCTGCTGTTAAGCAACCATTTTTGTGGTGTTGTGCTGCATTTAAGCAATTTGAGTTGTACTCAGCCTCGTGAATACCCAAATGAAAAAATCAATTGCAACTGTCTCTCTCAGTGGAACATTGCGTGAAAAACTAGAAGCTGTTGCAGCAGCTGGGTTTTCCGGCGTTGAGATCTTTGAGAATGATTTGCTGTCGTTTGATGGCTCAGCTCAAGATGTGCGGCATCTCACTGCAGATCTTGGGTTAGAGATTGTTGTTTTTCAGCCATTTCGCGACTTTGAAGGGATGCCAGAACCACAGCGGGCGCGTAATTTTGAACGGGCTGAACGCAAGTTTGACCTAATGCAAACTCTAGGTGTTGATCTGTTACTGGTCTGTAGCAATGTATCACCACTCAGCAAGGGCGGCATTAATCGCGCAGCAGATGATTTAGCGCAGCTAGGCGAGCAAGCAGCGAAGCGTGGCCTCCGCATCGGTTATGAAGCCTTGGCATGGGGACGCCATATTTCCGATTATCGCGATGCATGGGAAGTGGTGCGGCGGGCCAATCATCCGGCAGTGGGCACTATCATCGATTCCTTCCATGTGTTTGCACGTCAACTAGAGTTGAATACGCTCACGTCCATTCCCGGCGACCGAATTTTTCTAATTCACGTGGCTGATGCCCCGCTATTTGAAATGGACTCCTTGTCGTGGAGCCGGCATTTTCGATGTTTCCCAGGTCAAGGCCGTTTAGCACTTGCTGAGTTTGCTAGCGCCGTTGCTGCCACTGAGTATGCCGGTTGGTACTCACTTGAGATTTTCAACGATCATTTTCGCGCGGCACCAGCACATCAGACAGCCCTAGACGGCTATCGTTCGCTCATTTATTTGGAAGAGCAAACCACTTTGCAGCAAGTAACAACGCCAAAGGGAGCCGGAATGGCTCCAGCGCCACCATCAATTACTGGAGTTGAATTTATTGAATTTGCTGTGGATGACAGTAATGCCACAAACATGGAGACCTTATTTGCGGCGCTGGGCTTCACTAAGCTCGGGCAACATGAGAGCCGTGCGGCCTCACTGTGGCAGCAGGACGGCATCCATTTAGTTCTCAATACAGATAATGAAGGCTTTGCACATGAATATCAGCATTTACACGGATCTGCGGTTTGTAGCATCGGCTTGCGTGTGGATGATGCTGCCTTAGCAATTGCGAGGGCAAAGGCGTATCGTGCGCAGGTCGCTGCGGGAGGAATCGTTTCGAGCCTGATTGATGCCCCCGCAGTGTTGCCTAATGTAGACGAACATCTTCTTTACTTCATAGATGACGACATTGACTGGAAATCTATATTTAGTTCAGCTATTGCGCCTGTTACTTCACAGTCTGCAGCGATTGGCTTGACGCATGTCGATCATTTAGCCCAAGTGGTGTTTCCAGCGCAACTCTCTTCAGTCGTGTTGTTTTATAACGCAGTCCTTGGGTTTGATGTCGCAGATCAGCACGATATTGCAGACCCGCAGGGTCTCATCCAGAGTCAAGTTGTAGAAACAGATTCTCACAGTGTTCGAATAGCACTCAATAGTTCTCAAAGCCAACATACGCTCGCTGGAAAATTTCTGGCTGAATTTTTGGGTAGTGGTATTCAACATATTGCGTTTTATACGCCAGACATATTCGCCTGTGTCGTACAGCTTCAGCGTAATGGCTTAAATCTGTTATCCATCCCAGCGAATTACTATGACGACCTAGATGCACGCTACGGTCTGGACACGGACTTGCTCACGCAGCTACAAGCACACGATATTTTATATACCCGCACTGAAGCCGGTGAATTTTTTCATGTTTACACTCAGCTATTTGCTGGGCAGTTGTTCTTTGAAATTGTTGAGCGCCGTAACTATCAGGGATTTGGTGCAAGTAACGCTGCCATCCGTCTCGCATCACAAGCAAGGACTGCATCCACTTTATAGATGCATTTTTAACCTTAGCAGGCTTGCTGTGCTAAGGAATATCCATACTTTTTTCGAGGAGAAAGACTTATGACTCTAATCAAAAAACGATTGTTCAGCATCGTTGGGATTCTGTTCATGCTCGTCGCTATAGCTGCATGTGGGTCTCCAGCCGCTGAAGACCCCGTCGCTGAAGAGCCTGCCGCTGAAGAAGCGGTTGAGGAAGAGGCTGAAGAAGCCGAAGAAATGGACGACGCTGAAGAAGAAGCGGATGCCGAAGAGGAAATGGAAGAAGCGGCGGCCGATGATGATGGCGTTGAGCCAATCTTCTTGTTTGGTCCAGCAGAATTGTCAGGTGGGGGCGCAACGGTTGGGAACAACTGGAAAGACGGCGCAACCATCGCAATTGAAGAAATCAACGCTTCTGGCGGGATTTTGGGACGTCCGATTGAAATTGAATGGGCGGACACACAAAGTGACCCCGCGACCTCTAAAGCTGTGATCGCCCGTGGTTTGGAACAAGATCCATATGCAATTGTTGGTCCGCTGTACTCAGGCTCAATTATTGTCAACATGGTTGAAGCTGAACGCGCAGGCGTGCCGCAAATTGTGGGTGGTGAAGGTGCTGCGTTGACGCAACAGGGTAACCCTTACATCTTCCGGACATCATTTGGACAATCGACTTCAATGCCAAAGATCGCAGCGCATCTTGAAGCGAGCGGCATTACCTCTGTTGATGTGGTTTGGGTGAATAACGAGTTTGGTAAGGGGGGGCGTGATGCGATTGTGGCCGAGCTTGAAGCGCGCGGCATTGAGGTTGTCAATGATATTTCTACCGAAGAACAGCAAGCCGACTTTGCCCCAGAAGCGTTAACGGCAGTCAGTAGTGACGCGGACGCACTCTTCGCTTACATGAACGAAGAAGAAAGCGCCCGTTTACTGGCAGAGCTACAAAGCCAAGGGTATGACAAGCCAATTTATGGTGAAACTGTACTGATTTCACAAGCGGTGATTGATCTCGCCGGTGAATCTGCTGAAGGCGTGCAAGGTCATGTGGGCTTGACAACAAGCGCACCTTTGCCATTAGTTGAAGAATTTGGTGCGAAGTTCGAAGAGGCCTATGGTCGTGTCTCAGACCATAATGGGATGAAAGGTTATATTGCGGTCTATGTCCTTAAAGAAATGACTGAACGGATTGGTGAGCTTGACCAGCAAGCCTTAGCCGATGCATTGCACTGTACCAGCATCACGACCGAAGATGAACCGGGCGTTCTCATGGACATTGTCTATGATGAAAATGGTGATGTAGACCGCGAAAGTTTCTTAGTAGAAGTTCAAGATGGTCAACAGGTTGTGACGGAAGTCTTACCGCGTCTAGGTGGTACTTGTGGCGAACCTGAAGGTGCGGATGATGCTGCCGCTGTAGCATCAGATGAAGTTGAACCAATCTTCTTGTTTGGTCCAGCAGAATTGTCAGGTGGGGGCGCAACAGTTGGGAACAACTGGAAAGACGGCGCAACCATCGCAATTGAAGAAATTAACGCTTCTGGCGGGATTTTAGGTCGCCCGATTGAAATTGAATGGGCCGACACCCAAAGCGACCCAGCAACCTCTAAAGCTGTAATTGCGCGTGGTTTGGAACAAGATCCATATGCAATCGTTGGGCCGCTTTACTCAGGTTCAATTATTGTCAACATGGTTGAAGCTGAACGCGCAGGCGTGCCGCAAATTGTAGGTGGTGAAGGTGCTGCGTTGACGCAACAGGGTAATCCTTACATCTTCCGGACATCATTTGGTCAATCAACCTCCATGCCAAAAATTGCAGCGCACCTTGAAGCCAGCGGGATTACCTCAGTCGATGTGGTCTGGGTCAACAACGAATTTGGCAAAGGCGGTCGCGATGCGATTGTGGCCGAACTTGAATCGCGCGGCATTGAGGTTGTCAATGATATTTCTACCGAAGAACAGCAAGCCGACTTTGCCCCAGAAGCGTTAACGGCAGTGAGTAGTGATGCTGATGCTTTGTTCGCGTACATGAATGAAGAAGAAAGTGCCCGTTTGTTAGCGGAGTTGCAAAGTCAAGGCTATGAAAAGCCAATCTTTGGTGAAACTGTGCTGATTTCACAAGCGGTCATTGACCTCGCTGGTGATGCTGCTGAAGGTGTCCAAGGTCATGTGGGTTTGACAACGAGTGCGCCATTACCTTTAGTTGAAGAATTCGGCGCGAAGTTCGAAGAAGCCTATGACCGTATTTCAGATCACAACGGGATGAAAGGTTACATTGCTGTATATGTGCTCAAGGAAATGACCGAACGGATTGGTGAGTTTGACCAGCAAGCCTTAGCCGATGCATTGCACTGTACCTCCATCACCACTGAAGATGAACCTGGCGTTCTAATGGATATTGTCTATGACGAAAATGGTGATGTAGATCGTGAAAGCTTCTTAGTAGAAGTCCAAGACGGTCAACAGGTTGTGACGGAAGTATTGCCGCGCCTAGGTGGTACCTGTGGTGAACCTGAAAGTGCCGACGCGGCTGCGTCTGCCGAAGGCGAACCCATCTTTTTGTTTGGTCCAGCAGAATTGTCAGGTGGGGGCGCAACGGTTGGCAACAACTGGAAAGACGGCGCAACCATCGCGATTGAAGAAATCAATGCAACTGGCGGGATTTTAGGTCGCCCGATTGAAATTGAATGGGCCGACACCCAAAGCGACCCAGCAACCTCTAAAGCTGTAATTGCGCGTGGTTTGGAACAAGATCCATATGCAATCGTTGGGCCGCTTTACTCAGGTTCAATTATTGTCAACATGGTTGAAGCTGAACGCGCAGGCGTGCCGCAAATTGTAGGTGGTGAAGGTGCTGCGTTGACGCAACAGGGTAATCCTTACATCTTCCGGACATCATTTGGTCAATCAACCTCCATGCCAAAAATTGCAGCGCACCTTGAAGCCAGCGGGATTACCTCAGTCGATGTGGTCTGGGTCAATAATGAGTTTGGCAAAGGCGGTCGCGATGCGATTGTGGCTGAACTTGAAGCGCGCGGCATTGAAGTTGTGAATGACATCTCAACTGAAGAGCAGCAAGCTGACTTTGCACCGGAGGCGCTTACTGCCGTCAGTAGTGGTGCGGATGCACTTTTCGCCTATATGAATGAAGAGGAAAGCGCACGCTTGCTGGCAGAGCTCCAAAGCCAAGGCTATGAAAAGCCAATCTTTGGGGAAACTGTACTGATCTCACAAGCAGTCATTGACCTTGCGGGTGATGCAGCCGAAGGGGCGCAAGGCCATGTTGGCTTAACTGTAAGCGCGCCACTCCCATTAGTGGAAGAATTTGGGGCGAAATTTGAAGCAGCCTATGGCCGTATTTCTGACCACAACGGGATGAAAGGCTATATTGCGGTCTATGTCCTTAAAGAAATGACTGAACGGCTTGGTGAGTTTGACCAGCAAGCGTTAGCCGATGCATTGCACTGTACCACCATCACCACTGAAGATGAACCAGGTGTGCTGATGGACATTGTCTATGACGAAAATGGTGATGTCGACCGCGAAAGCTTCCTTGTAGAAGTTCAAGATGGTCAGCAGGTTGTCACTGAAGTGTTGCCACGGTTGGGTGGTACGTGTGGTGAACAATAAGTAGTTGTTCCAAGTGATATGTGACAGCATGCGTGTATATTGTGTGTTGTCACATAGTTGGCTACTGGCCCGCTCCCTTTTTTCCTGTCTCTTTGGGAACGGGCTGGTAGAAATTAGCGTAATAGCTTTATCTCTGGGAAGTTTCTGAAACTTTTCAGAGCCAAGGAAATTACTCTTCCCATTTCCTTCTTCAACAGCAATCAATTGTGGTGGTCTCCTCCAGATCAATACAGTTTCTGTATTAGGCTTGTCAAACTGTTGCTAATACTAAGCGACTTTAGCAGTTGATGGCACACTACAATTGATTGCTTGTGTAGGAAAACCGAGTTTAGAAAGGACAATCTATGGCTATATTTTTTCAATTGCTCATTGCAGGCGTTGCAACTGGAGCAATTTATGCCCTTATTGCAGTTGGATTTGCGCTGCTGTGGCAAACCTCTGAGACCATCAATTTTGCTCAGGGTGAGTTTGTCATGATCCCCGGCTTTCTTATTCTGGCGGTCATTGCTTATTTTGGGGTTGGTGTTATTCCTGCCTTCTTCATTGTCTTGCCAGTTATGCTGCTCGTATTTGGATGGCTATTCAAAAAGCTGCTCGTTAGTCCGCTCATTGAATATGGTGATTTCCCTTTAGTCATCGCGACGATTGGCTTTGCTATTTTGCTCAAAGAAGGTGCCCGCATTATCTGGAGTGCTAACGGACTGCCATTTCCCAGCATTGTGCCAGACCGCATTATCAAGTTTGCAGGGTTGCGTGCTTCAACGGCAGACCTAGCGACGTTAGGGATTGCAATTGTCATCATTATTAGCTTGCAGTGGTTTTTAAACTACACCTTTATTGGCCGCAGTATGGAAGCCACCGCACAAAACCCAGACGTTGCACGCATTTTAGGCATTGATGTTGAGCGCATGGTGCTGTACACATTCTTAATCAATGCTGCTTTGGTCACCATTGCTGCTGTGCTTATTACGCCGTCGTATCTTGCCAAATTCAGTAATGGGGAAACGCTTGGTTTGCTAGCATTTATGGCGGCAATTGTTGGCGGGTTCAATCAGGTTCGGGGGGCGCTCATTGGTGGCTTCCTGATTGGCATTTTGGAAAACCTCGGGGCGTTTTACATCTCTACCAACTACCGTACTGCGTTTCCCATCATCTTGCTAATCTTAGTGATTTTGTTCAAGCCAGAAGGTCTATTTGGCCGCTATGAGGAGCGCAAGATATGAATTCTTCAGAAGGCAATATTAGAGAAAAAATTCAAGGGACAAGCTTAGTCGATACAGGTCCAACGAAAACTTGGTATGTCCTTAGTTATGGTGCCTTAGCCCTTGTTATATTAGGCCTCATTGCCGCCCCGGCTTACTTTTCAAGCTATGGCGTCTTTGTGCTCAGCTTGTGGGCGGTGATGGCTATTTCTGCCCAAGGGTTGAATTTGACCATGGGGTATGCTGGCAAAGTGTCCTTGGCGCAAGCTGGGTTTATGGCAATTGGCGCGTACACGTCTGTATTGCTTGTCCAACAAGCAGGCATGAATTTCTGGCTAGCGATGATCATCGCTGTACTGTTCTCATTTGTAATTGGGGCGGCAATTGGCTTCCCTGCCTTGCGTGTAGAAGGCCACTTTCTTGCTTTTGTGACGCTTGGCTTCAATGAGATTGTTGTGCTGGTTGTTCGCAATGAAGAGCAGTGGACTGGTGGTCCCCAAGGGATATTGAACATTGCCCGGCCAAGTATTTTTGGCTATTCCCTATTTGAGCCAATTCGCTTTTATTACTTCTGTCTCATTATGCTGGCGCTGGTCTCTATAGTGGTTTGGTACATGGTCCGTAGCCCATGGGGGCGGGCATTCAAAGCGCTTCGTGATAATCCACATCGCGCCGAGAGTTTGGGGATCAATACCACCTCTTATACCGTTCTAGCCTTTGCAATTGGGTCGGCGATGGCCGGATTGGCTGGCGTCATGTTAGCGCCACTTGTGGAGTTTATTGATCCACAATCTTTCTTGTTTGTGCGCTCGATTGAGTTCTTATTAATGGTGATGGTCGGTGGTCGCGGCTTCTTACTTGGCCCATTCATTGGCGCGTTTGTGGCAAAAGTCTTACCGGAATGGCTGCGCTTTACCGAAGACTATTACCTCGTTTTCTTCTCAATTTTCGTCATGGTGCTCATTATCTTTTTCCCGAAAGGGATTGCTGGGGTGGGCGAATATTTGCGCAAGCGTTTCTTTAGCGGCGCAACCGAGGAGGTCGCCTAATGTCAAATACTAGAAAAGTAGTGCTTGAAGTGCGTGACATCAACAAAGCCTTTGGTGCGGTTCAAGCCAACAAAGAAATTTCATTTGAAGTGTTTGATGGCGAAATTTTAGGCGTCATTGGCCCAAATGGCTGCGGAAAAACAACGTTGTTTAACTGTATTTTGGGACAGCTCAAGCCCGATACAGGCTCTGTCAAATTGCATAACAAAGACATTACTGGGTGGTTGCCAGCCAATTTAGCCAAAGCGGGGTTAGGGCGTACATTCCAACTGTTGCAGGTCTTTGATAGCATGACCGTGACTGAAAATCTGCTGACTGCTGGACAAGCACACATCGGCACAATTTTTACGCGGTTGTTCAAGCCACCGCATTTAGGCCTAATGTCAAAAGTCAACCAAGTCATTGCAGCGTTTCGCCTCGGGCATTTAGCAAACGAAGAAGCGGGCAGCCTAAGCTACGGCCAACAAAAGCTGTTGGATATTGCAATGGGGCTGATGTCTGATCCAGAAATTGTCTTTCTAGATGAACCTGCTGGTGGCGTTAACCTGTCCATGCTAGCTGATGTAAAAGAGCGCATTGTAGAGTTGAACCAAGCGGGCACCACATTCGCCATTATTGAGCACAATATGGAGTTCATCTTTGAAGTTGCGCATCGCATCCTTGTGATGGCTGAAGGACAGGTATTGATGGTTGGAACTGCTGAAGAAGTGCGGAATAATCCAAAAGTGATTGAGGCGTACCTTGGACAATAATATCGACATTATCCTCAGAACACATGACTTAGTGGGCGGCTATGGGCGCACTACTATTCTGCACGGTACAAATATTGAAGTGCCACGGGCTGCCCTAACTACTGTTATCGGCCCTAATGGCGCAGGGAAGTCTACCCTGTTCAAAGCCTTGTTTGGCATGTTGACCATCCGCTCTGGTTCAGTTGTCATGGATGGCGAAGACATCACTGCGCTTAATCCGATGCAGAAATTGCAAAACGGAATGGCCTATGTACCGCAGGGCCGTAATATTTTTCCGCAACTTAGTGTGGAGCATAATCTTGAGTTTGGCGGTGTCAGCTTACGTGATCTGCGCGAAACGCGCCGCCGAATGGAAGCGGTCTATACCCAATTCCCAATCTTAAAAGAGCGCTGTAAGAAGCAGGCTGGAACACTAAGCGGTGGTGAGCAGAAAATGCTGGAAATTGGCCGTGCCATGTTGTTAGAGCCAAAATTCCTCCTCATCGATGAACCTTCAATTGGTCTTTCTCCAATCCTAGTGCAACAAACATTCAATTTGTTATTAGGGTTGCGTGACAAAGGCGTTACCATTCTCATGATTGAGCAAAACGCTAAGCAAGCGCTCAACATTTCTGACTATGGCATTGTGTTGCAACAAGGACGCTTGGCGTTAGATGGAACTGCGCAAAACGTTCTAAATCATCCTGAAATTGGCCGCTTATTCTTGGGTGGTGCAGTCGCTGTTGAATCGGCCTGAACGCTCAGTATTGTGATGAACTTAACGAGATTAGCGGTAATTGGGACTGGTCTGATTGGGCTGCGCCATTTGGCCGCTGCACAACGGAACACAAATGTGACTCTTGTCGCAGCCTGTGATACTAACCCTGCTGGAGCCCAGATAGCAGCAACATATGGCATTCCGTTTTATCAGGATTATCATCGACTTTTGGCAGTAGAAGATTTAGATGGTGTCATTATTGCTACCCCAACCAATACGCATGCACCCATAGGGGGGGCTTGTGCCCAGCATGGTGTTCACATTCTCATTGAGAAACCAATTACTGGAACGCTAGAAGATGCGCGTCGATTGCTAGCCGCAGCAGAAGAGGGTGGTATTCATACTTTAGTGGGGCATCATCGCCGTCACAACTATGTAGTACAGCAAGCGCGCGAACTTATCCAAAATGGCACCATAGGTGACTTGATTGGTGTGACGGCAATGTTTGCGTTGTTAAAGCCGCTTGACTACTACAATGTCACGTGGCGTAAAAAAGTTGGCGGTGGTCCAATTCTAACCAACCTTATTCACGATATTGATAACCTGCGTTTCATTTGCGGTGAGATTGAGACCGTCTATGCAGCGACGAGTTCCAAGACGCGAGGCTTTGATGTTGAGGATACTGCAGGGCTAACGCTTCACTTTGCGAATGGCGCGTTAGGGACAGTGTTAGTGTCAGATGCCACACCCTCGCCGTGGTCTTATGAATTGACCAGCGGGGAAAATCCAGTTTATCCGCTGAGCGGTCAAGATTGCTATCAATTCTGTGGCACTAAGGCATCATTGGCATTTCCATCGATGACGCTATGGCGTTACCCTGAACAGCCAATGCCGGGTTGGTATCGACCGCTAGAACAAGTGCGGCGCATTGATCCCAAAGCTGAAGACCCCTTAGATGTCCAATTAACGCACTTTTGCGAAGTTATTCAAGACACGGCGCAACCCCTTATTAGCGGGGTGGAGGGGCTAAAAACATTGGCTGCAACCGAAGCAGTTTTGAAATCTGCTCAAGTGCAAATGCCCGTTTCTCCAGCTAGCTTATGGTAATGAAAAAACGCGCCATTTTTAGGCGCGTTTTTATGTATGCCCAACATTGACAATAACTAATGCAAAGTGGCGCAAATAATAATGCAGTTCCATGGCTATTAAAATATAGCGCACCAAGATTTACTGCATGCTTACTTGTGCCGTGCTGTACTAGTGTTCTGTTACAATGCCTATCTGCCACTCCGCAGTGTGACCCTACACCCCCGTTTGATTCTCTAATGGGGGTGTTTCATTTCAGTTGAAACACACCTGCAAGTCGTCATCGTGAGCGCGAACGAAACGGCCTAAATGCAAATTAATGTTCCAAGCGCGAACGATCTGGACCTGACTTGTCCAACTCAGTTGAAACACACCCTTCTCTAATCAATATTATCCTGAATAATCAACCGAATTGCTGCCGAATCTAGATCTTTCTTATCCAGAAACGCGGCCGCGCCAATGGCGCTGGCGCGGCGGCGGAACTCGCGGTCAGGGTAAGCGCTCATCATCACAATGCGGGTGTCTGGTGCGGTTTGACGCATGCGTTCGGCGCAGACAATCCCTTCTTCATTTCCAAGCACCACATCCACTAGCGCAAGCTGCGGCTGGCGTTTGACGGCGGCCTCTAACGCTTCAGCGGTGTTTTGAGCCTGCACAATGGCAATGTCTGTATGTAAGCGGCTCACCGTCCGTTCAAGCTGTTTTCGGTAACGCGGATTGTCATCCACGATGAGCACTGTAGCGCGAATATTTTGCTCCAGATCTAAGGTGTCGGTTGTTTGGGACGTTGAATTAGGAAGATTAGCGGTTGAACTCAAAAGTTGGGGATGTTTGTTGATGAAGTTGACGGCTTCCAAGCGGCTGCTAACGTCGAGCTGGCGGTAAAGTCGGGTCAAATGATTTTCGACCGTTTTGATACTGATGCCGATCTCACGCCCAATGCCGTAGTTATCCAGGCCGCGCTGTAAGAGTGACAGGATCTGCTTCTGACGTTTGGTAAGCCGCATTTTTCTAGCCGGATCTGTTTCGTTGCCAATCAGCTTGTCTAACAGACGGCTGGAGACCCAGCGCTGGCCGCTCATAATCTTTGAAATCGCGAGGCGTAGGTCGCTCAACGGCTGATCTTTGAGATGGTAGCCGCTGACACCGACATTCATAAGCCCTTGCACGTAGACATCGTCATCAAAGGCGCTCACAACCAAGATGCGGAGCTCTGGGTAAAGCTGCCGAATACGCTGCACCGCTTCAATTGGATTAAAGTTCGGCATGGTCACATCAATCAGCAAGCAGTTCGCATCGACGATTTGCAGCATCGGAAAAAGGTCTGCACCGTCGGCAACTTCGCCAACAACCGTCAAATTTGGCACGCTTTCCAAGGCATTGCGAATGCCCGCCCGCACAACGGCATGATCATCCACAAGTAAAACGCGAATCGAACTCATGCCGCTATTATGCTGCATAAATAGGGGGGCTTGGTTTGAATCAGGGGTATCCCCCTAAGATTTCGAGTGGAATCCCCCATTATTCTTTAGGGGGGATTCCTCGTGTGCACAAAGGCAGGTGGTTGATAAATTAATGTCGCTTGATGCGCTGTTGAATATTGCCACACTAATAATTGTTCAAACAGGCGTTGAAACACCACACGGCTACACACCTGTGCCTCTAAATTGAGATAAATCTTGCCCCGTTGCAAAACTGTTTTTAGCGGGCGCTGGCGTTCGAAATTTAGATGAAACAGTGTTTGTGCTGCAATGGGCAATGGCGAAGCAGGCACACGGATTTGACAAAATCAACCCCAAATAAAGGAGCAGAATATGAACAAAAAGTTGTCATTTCTCTTAATGCTATTCGCAAGTCTAGCGTTAGTGTTGGCTGCTTGTGGTGGTGGTGCTGAGGAGCCCGCCCCAGCAGCAGAGGATGAACCAGCAGCAGAAGAAGCTGCCGCGGAAGAGTCCGAAGAAATGGAAGAAGAAATGGAAGAGGAGATGGAAGAAGACGACCACTCCGACGCCGCAATGGAAGAAGGCGGTAGCATTTGGGTGCTCTTGCCTGACAGTGCGTCCTCAGCGCGCTGGGAAACGGATGACCGCCGTTTCTTTGAACAAGCCTTTGATGCAGCCGGTGTTGAATACAACATCGTCAATGCAGAAGGGGATGCCCGCAACCAACAAACCCTCGCTGAACAAGCCATTACCTCTGGCGCGAAAGTGATCTTGCTGACCAACTTGGACAGCGGCTCTGGTGCAGCCATCATCGCATCTGCGCGTGAAGCAGGTGTGAAAGTCATTGACTACGATCGTTTGACTGTTGAAGGTGAAGGTGCTGACGTCTATGTGAGTTTTGACAATGTGAAAGTTGGTCAAACCATGGGGACAGTCCTCGAACCACTCATCAACGCGCAAGATGATCCAAAAATTGCGATGTTGAACGGTGGCCCAACTGATAACAACGCAACCTTATTCCGTGATGGTTACCTGAGTGTGGCGCAACCTTACGTGGACAGCGGCGACTGGACACTGGTTGACGACCAATGGGTACCAGAATGGGACAACCAAAATGCACTGACCGTCTTTGAACAAATGTTGACCGCTGCCGATGGCGACATCAGCGCTGTGTTTGCGGCAAATGACGGTTTGGCAAACGCGGTAATTTCAGCCTACAAGAACGCAGGTGTTAGCCCAGCGGAAGCCGGTATTCCAATTTCAGGTCAAGACGCAACCGTTGGCGGGATCCAAAACATCCTTGCTGGCGACCAAGCGATGACCGTTTACAAGTCAATCAAAGCTGAAGCAGACGCAGCAGCGGCCGCTGCTATTGCATTGCTCAATGGCGAAGACTTGGAAGCGTTGACCGGTGGCTTGACTCTCAATAACGGCACAAACGATGTGCCATTCATTGCACTCGAACCGATTGGCGTCACCAAAGACAACGTTGCTGACACTGTCATCGCAGACGGCTTCCGCTCTTGGGAAGAAATTTGTGTGGGCGACTTCGCGCAATTCTGTCCAGAAGAACATGGCGGCATGGCCATGGCTGAAGGCGAAGAAATGATGGAAGAAATTGACGGTAGCATCTGGGTTCTCTTGCCAGATAGCGCTTCATCTGCCCGCTGGGAAACAGATGACCGCCGCTTCTTCGAAGCCGCCTTTGACGCAGCTGGTGTTGAGTACAACATCGTCAATGCTGAAGGCGATGCCCGCAACCAACAAACCCTCGCTGAACAAGCCATTACCTCTGGCGCGAAAGTGCTCTTGCTGACCAACTTGGACAGCGGTTCTGGCGCAGCCATCATTGCATCTGCACGTGAAGCAGGTGTGAAAGTCATTGACTATGATCGTTTGACTGTAGAAGGTGAAGGTGCCGATGTATACGTCAGCTTTGACAATGTCAAAGTTGGGGAAACCATGGGGACCGTGCTTGAGCCAATGATCAACGCTATTGATGATCCACAATTGGCAATGTTGAACGGTGGCCCAACCGATAACAACGCAACCTTGTTCCGCGACGGTTACCTGAGCGTGGCGCAACCTTACGTGGACAGCGGCGACTGGACACTGGTTGACGACCAATGGGTGCCAGAATGGGACAACCAAAACGCACTGACCGTCTTTGAACAAATGTTGACCGCCGCTGATGGCAACATCAACGCTGTCTTCGCTGCAAACGATGGTCTCGC
>JAHDIM010000400.1 GCA_020630805.1 Anaerolineales bacterium | reverse complement strand
TCATTTAGCTATCTCCTGCTTCAAGCTCAGTAATATAAGCGCGCAACCAATTGATACGCGCTGTTAACATGGCAATACTGTAGTCAAACACTGGCCGTGCTGACGGAGCCGAAGGTTGTGCTTGCTGCGCAGTGCGCACATCTGCCAATCGCTGTACTAACTCTGATTTTTGTTGACGCAAAGCTGAAATTGCATCTGAAGCTGCGACGGTATCAATCGTTGCTAACCCAAGCATCAGCGGCGGGAAGGTGCGGTAAGGCTCGGCCAAAGCATCCAACGTTGCTTGTTGGCAAGCGTCAAGTCCGGCTTGGGTGGCATTGTAGATTTTCCGTGGGGGGCCTTTCCCCGCTGCTGGCTGCAATTGACTTGCTATCAACCCTTGCTTCTCTAATTTATTAAGCAAATAGTAAATTGAAGAAAATCCGACCTCTGTCCATGCCCGCATACCGCGCGCTGTTAGCGCTTGTTCAATGTTGTAGCCATGCCGTGGTTGTTCAACAATTAGGCTAAGAATGGCAAACTCTGCATTTTTCATTATATATCCTGAACAAATAATATTCTAAATAGAGAATATATAATTTTATAAGATCTGTCAATCAATTTAGAGACGCTGTCTAGCAACTTACGTTAAACGCCTTATATGAATTACACAACCAAAAAATAGATATAGCCGCGACAGCGCTGTCGCGAGATCAAAAAACACCATGAAAGTACACTTCAACTGGCGAAAATTACCGCATTTATCAAAAAACAGTCTCGCTAGTCTCATAATTTGGCAAACTAACTGCTTAATCTCGCGAGTGCGAACTCGCGGCTACGCGCAACTTTGGTGTCGGTTCATCAGTTGAATTCACATAAGGCGTATTAAATAAAAAAGGCGCTGTCTGTCTTACAGCGCCCTTTAGGTCTAGTTCACGTTATACGCCTTAGTTATTGCCGCCTACACCTCCAATTGTGGGTGCACTGCCGTCCTGCGGGAGCTGGAACAGGTATGGGCTATTTGCTGGGACAAGCATTACTTCTACATTGTCTCCGAGTTGCTCTACATATTCATACTGCAACAGATCCGGATTAGACGAGAGCGCCTCACCAATTTGCTCCAATGCAGTTGCCTCTGCTTCGGCTTCAATCAAACGGGCCTTCGCGCGCCCTTCAGCTGCGAGAACCTCAGCATCTGCTAAACCTGCGGCTTCAGCGCGGTTTTGGTCAGCCTCTTGTTCACGTTGGCGCACCACAAATTCAGCACGTTCGGCTTCTTGTTCGGCAACTTGTTTCTGCTCAATTGACGCTGCATATTCTGGCGTAAAGGTAATATTACGCAAAAGGAAACGGTCTAACTGCAAACCATTTTCCAGCAAAATTTCGGTGAGTTCCGCTTCAATTTCAGTTGAAAGTTCGCCACGGCGCACACTGTATACATCGGCTACACCAAACTGCGCAACAACGTCGCGAATAACACCACGTACAGCCGGGCGCACTAACCCTTGTGTATAACCATTTTGCCAATTGATATGGACATCAACAACTTGCGCTGGATCCACGGCAAAAATCACCGTTGCATCAATGAACACCTCTTGCCCATCTGCCGTCCGGGCCGCAACAGAATCATTGCCTTCAATTTGGCCTTCACCAGCAGAGCCAGACATGGTGTACTCTTCTTTAGAAATTGGGTATTTTTCTACCCGTTCAAAGAAGGGCAGAATAAAGCTCAGGCCGGGGCTAAGCGGTTCTTCACGAACGGCATTGTCTGCCAAGTAGTTGATTACCACCCCGCGCTGATTAGGCTCTACAGACACAATCGAAGCACCTGCAACAGAAAGGCCAATCGCCAGCACTAAGGCCCCGATTACCATCCCGAAAGACCCAAAATTACGCCCAGTACGAGAGCGGAATACAGCAAAAAAGATGCTAGCAACAACTAACAACCAGGCAACCGTCGCTAAAAAGCGAATAAACGAAGCTACGGTCATTTGAAAATCTCCTTTTCTTTTTGATCAAATTCACGCTTAAAGCGCGCTAATAGAGTTTAGCTTACATTCGATTATAGCAATGGCAATCCTATTTTTTGGGATAGTAGGTAGAAGAGCCTACAATGCTGCACTGCGTCATAATTACTTACAGGTGATTACAAGTTTCGTAATAGCAAGCGGCCAACTGTTTGACTGATAGACAGAAATTTGATTATAAATTTTTTCTAATACAACGCATATAGACTCTTATAACGCAACGTGTTATAAATATTGCAACGCAGCGCGTCAAGCACATTGAGCGCATCAGAAAAACTTAGAGGTAAAAAATCCATGTCAGACACAACCCCAGAAGAAACAGTCCTCGTTGTAGAGGAAGTTGAAGTTATTGAAGTTACAGAAGAAGAAGCCGCAGACGCGCCAAAGGGTCCAAGCCTTGAGCAAAAAATCAGCAAAAAGATTGAAAACTTCTTTTTGATTGGTCTTGGCGCAATGGCCACGACAAACGATGAAGTCAAAGCTGCTTTTGAAAAATTTGCTGAACGCGGTGAAGTCATGCGCCAAGATCAACGTGCAAAAGTTGAAGAAATGCGCACCAAATGGCAAGAAAAACGCGAAGAAGCCAAAGCCCGCATGGCGCCAGCTGCTGCTGCCGCGCCAACCGTTGAGGTCCCAGTTAGCGATGCGCCAACTAAGGATGATCTTGCAAGCTTGACACAAACCATCGCCGAGCTTACGAAAAAGGTTGAAGAGCTTTCTAAAGCCGCTGGCAACGCCTAGATGATTACCATCAAACGGTACGCCAATCGCAAACTTTACAACACCAAAACCCGTCAATACATCAATATTGACGGGTTACGTGAGTTAATTCGGCATGGTGCTGAAGTTGAAGTTATTGATCATGAAACCGGGGAAGACCTGACAGCCATGATCTTGGCGCAAATTATCTACGAACAAGAAAAGAAAACCGGCGGGACGCTACCGCTTTCAGTGCTTTCACAGCTTATCCAAAATAGTGGCAGCACGGTAAAAGCTGTGCGCAACGCCATTGGCAATCCCGTAGAATTGGCACGCTATGTCAACACGGAGCTTGAGAAACGTATCGAGAGCTTAGTTAATCGTGATGAAATGTCCCATGAAGAAGGGGATCAGCTCCTCACCAAAATGATGCGCATGGGGCAAGACGTTGTCAACCAAATGACAGGTGACAAGGCCAAAACCGCAGCGCCAGACCCGGAGCCAGCGCCAGCACCACCAAAAGCGAAGCCAGAGCCCAAAGCGACTGCAGAGGCAGACCCTTCGCCTTCGCGTGCAGAAATGGATGGCCTACAAAACAAAGTTGATGCGCTATCCGACCAGATCCAAGCCTTAACTGACCTCTTGACGAAAAAAGCAGCAGACTAAGTCTTAAATAAAAAGCGGGTTGCACAGTGCAACCCGCT
>JAHDIM010000399.1 GCA_020630805.1 Anaerolineales bacterium | reverse complement strand
CTACGCGTGACTGGCTCATTATTGATCATGGTCTCCCTTGCCCGAGCTATTTACCGGCCCATGCCCAAGCAGACTTATTCACGTTTGAATACTTTGTAGATGGTCAGCCGATCATCACCGATAGTGGTATTTACGAATATACCTCCGGCAAGTGGCGGGATTATTTTCGGTCTACTGCGGCACACAACACGGTTGAGGTCGATGGTCAGAGCAGCACTGAAGTGTGGCACAGTTTTCGAGCAGCGCGGCGAGCGACGCCAACTGTTATTCGTTTTGAAGAAACCAGCGCTGAAACAACGTTAGTCGTAGAGCATGACGGTTATATCCGATTACCGCAAAAGGTGACGCATCGACGCACGTTTATTTGGCGGCCTGATGAGTCATTGAGCATCAAAGATGAGTTATTTGGCGAGGGAGAAGTTGAAGCGAAGATTCGGTTTCATTTAGCGCCAGCAGTTACGCCTAATCTACTTAGCCCAACAGAAATACAACTTAATGCAAAACTGTCTGTGCATAGTGAGCTAGATATGACAGTGCAAGAGTCGTGGATATCCCCTACATTTGGGCAAAAAGAAAGAAGGCCTTGCATCAATATCACGAAACAAATCCAGCTTCCATTTAAGAATACTGTGACGCTGCAAACCAAATAAGCTGACGTCTTTATGACACACTTGACTAAATCTCAACTGTAAATACAATGTATGTATGATTAGTTTCGAGTGGGACGTCCACAAATCTCGTACAAATCTCAAAAATCATGGGGTCTCTTTTGAAGAAGCAAAGTCTGTCTTCTATGACGACTACGCACGTCAATTCTTTGATGAAGCACACTCTGACAGTGAAGAGCGATTTCTGATGTTAGGGATGAGTACTCAACTGAGAATACTCATTGTCGTGCACTGTGAGCGAGACGAGGGAAATATCATTCGCATAATCTCAGCACGCAAAGCCACTTTTACAGAACGTTCACATTACCAAGGTCCGATACGATGAAAGAAGAATACGATTTCTCAAGCATGAAATCCCGAAAGAATCCGTATGCGTCTAAACTAAAAAAGCAAGTCACCATCCGGATGAGCGGCGATGTTATCTCATATTTCAAATCCATGTCTAATGAGACGGGGATTCCCTATCAAAGTCTAATCAATTTATATCTTCGCGATTGTGTGGCAAACAACCGCAAGCCTGATTTATCTTGGAATTAGAAGAAATCTTCTTCAGCTTGCCTAAATGCTAGCCCCACTCAACATTGGCGTGTATTCGCACTACTTCACCCCAGAAATTGGTGCGCCGTCTGCTCGGATTTATGACTTAGGTCAGCAATGGCTTGCCGCTGGGCACAATGTGCGTGTGGCCACGTGTGTGCCGAATCATCCAACGGGGCAGGTGTATCCGGGCTATAAAACTGGCTGGCAACAGCAAGAAGTGTTGGATGGGATTGAAGTGCAACGCAATTGGAGTTACATCACGCCAAATAGTGGCTTTGTGAAGAAGACGCTGGGGCATGTTTCATTTATTCCGAGCAGTCGCATCAATCAAGGTAAGTTTGGCGCAATGGATGCCATCATTGGCACCTCGCCAACGCCATTTGCCGCGCTGGCTGGACTGCTAACGGCGCGAAAGCGAAAAGTGCCATTCATCATGGAAATCCGTGATTTGTGGCCGGCCATTTTTACCGAGATGGGCATCATCAACAATCGGCAGATTATTCGGGTGTTAGAAATGGGCGAGATGTGGCTCTATCGGCAAGCGACGCAGATTGTTACCGTGACCGAAGCATTTCGGCAAGACCTAATCCGGCGTAATGTCCCTGCGGAAAAAATCACGACGATTCCAAACGGGGCCGATACCGACTTCTGGCAACCGCAAGACAAACCGCAAGCGCTTGCCAAACAACTTGGCTTAGAAAATAAATTTGTCGTGCTCTACATTGGTGCGCATGGCATTTCGCATGCGCTAGAGAAAATTGTAGATGCCGCCAAAGCGCTTGAAGATCAACCTGAGATCCAATTTCTTTTTGTAGGCGAAGGCTCACGAAAAGCTGCGGTGCAAGACTACGCTGCTGAACGAGGTGTGCAGAACATCACTTTCTTAGGCTCGACGGATAAACAAGGCGTCAAAGATTACTATGCACTCGCAGATGTCTGTCTCGTTCCATTACGTGATATTCCCTTATTTGATGGCTTTATCCCTTCAAAGATGTTCGAAATTATGGCCATGGCACGTCCGATTGTCGCATCACTCAAAGGTGAAGCGGCAGCAATTTTGGAACGCGCCAACGGCGCCAAAATTGTGCCACCGGAAGATAGCGGCGCAATCAAGAATGCGATTGCACAGCTATATGCGGATCGGCAAATGGCTACAGAATTAGGTCAGAATGGGCGTACTTTTGTAGAACAACATTACAGCCGCAGGTTGTTGGCGAACCAGTATTTAGATGTCGTCCGCACGGCAATTGACCAGTATTCAGGCTAAAAATCATTGTTGTAGTGACATGGCTAGCCATGTCACTACAACAATGCGATGATTGAAATCAATGAACGTATTAGTCATAGGCGGCACTGGATTTACTGGCCACTTTGTCGTACGCCAGCTTTTAGATGCTGGGCACAACGTCCGCTGTTTGGTGCGTCCCACTAGTGACATATCAGGATTACCAACTGACAACATCACCATCATGACCGGTGATATGGGTAATGCTTCCGATGTAGCACGCAGTTTAGACAGCATGGATGCCATTGTGTATGTTGCTTCACTCGGCTTCGGACACGCTCAGGGCATCGTAGAAGCCGTTCAAGCCAGCAACGTTACACGGGCTGTCTTTGTCAGCACTACAGCGCTATTCACACAACTAAACGCCAGTAGCAAAGTTGTACGGGTAGCCGCTGAGAAATCCATCACAGACAGTGACTTGGACTACACCATCATTCGCCCGACCATGATTTATGGCACACCGGGCGACCGGAACATGATCAGGCTTATTCGACTGCTTCAGCGCACTCCAATCATTCCAATTTTTGGTGACGGAAATTCCTTACAACAACCGGTTTATGTTGCTGACGTTGCCGCTGCAATTGTGGCTGCTTTACCCAATACGAAAACATATCGGAAGGCCTACAATATTTCTGGGAAAGCCCCTCTCACTTATAATGAGGTTATTGATGTCGTTGCCAACGGACTTGGAAAACGCATCCTCAAACTGCACATTCCGTACAAGCCTGTGGTGTGGGTGTTGCAACAGATAGAAAAGCTAGGCATCACATTGCCAATCAAGGCCGAGCAAATTTTGCGGCTAAACGAAAACAAAGCCTTTGACCATGCAGAAGCGGCAAAAGATTTTGGTTACGCGCCAAGAGACTTCGCTTCAGGAATTACCGCCGAATTAGAAGAACTGATAGCTGATAGCTGATAGCTGATAGCTGATAGCTGA
>JAHDIM010000047.1 GCA_020630805.1 Anaerolineales bacterium | reverse complement strand
TTGCACGTAGCGGCCGCGCCTTACCTTCGGACGACGTTGCTCAGTGGGGGACGTATTACATCATTTTTTCTGTCACCTACCCTCGTTTTGAGCAAGAGTATGCATTCAAAATACTTAGAGTAAATACTGCGTTTTAGCTATTCAGATTGCACTTACTCGCCCCCACTGAGCGAAGTCGAACGTGCAACTCAAGTCATTTATTTTTTATCTACCTACGCAGTCAAGTCTCTAAATCTTCAAAATATCGCCGCAGGTTTTGCAGGTGCGTAACTCTTCACTAGCGTGCACAGCTTCTAAGACGGGGCTCAGCTCCGTGCCAATTTGGTCAAACTGATAACTCGCTGTATACAACTGCTCGCCGCAGTTGTCGCAGAACCAGTAGACCGCGTCTTTTGTGCCGGGACGCTTGACTTCGACCACTAAGCCGACTGTATTTGCACCCCGTTGCGGCGAGTGTAGCAGCTTCGCAGGCAGCAAGAAAATCTCACCCTCTCTAATCGGGACATCGACCAAGGTGCCATCGTCTTCGCGGATTTGCAGAGTCATATCGCCTTCGAGCTGATAGAAGAACTCCTCCGTCTCGTTGTAATGAAAATCGCGTCGCGTGTTTGGCCCACCAACAACAAAGATCATAAAACTGCCGGACTCTTCAAACAGCGTCTTCGCGCCCACGGGAGGCTTGAGCAAATGACGGTTGGTGTCGATCCAGTGTCGGAAGTTGAAGGGGTGGTATTTGGTCATAGAGTTTGTCAAATTACATCAATATAAAAAGATCGTCATCTCGAACACGTTCGAAATAAAGATTGGTATTTCAAAATGTAGCGTGTGAGAGATCTCTTTATTACCTTAGCCAAAGCTGGCAGCCATGGGGCTAACTAGATTTCTCGCGCGCTATGTTTGTGGAAATTTTTTGTCACTGCAAATGCGCTCGAAATGACGACCGCTCTAACACTAAGAATTCCTCATCAAACTCTCTTCGCTTTTGTCTCTTTCCTAGCCTCGCTCAAAAACGGCACAAAGCTTGTCCCACCCGTGCCAAGGCCATCTTCGCCATGCTTGCCTTGTTTCAGCACATAACGCACAGCAACTTCCATGTGCGCCTTGCGGAATGCATCGAGCTGATCGATGCAGGCGTTGAAGGTTGCTTCTAACGCTGGTGCGGCAGCCTTGTTGGCCTGCACAAAGTCGTAGAGTGACAGTCCTTCGGCTAGGTCTTCCACAAATTTCCGGTGCTTTGGCGGCATATAGTCGCGCATCAGCAGCAGGAACGGTTGCGTTTCTGGATGTAAGTGTTCGATACCAAGCGCCGCATCATAGGCTTGGATGAGTGTGCTTTGGGCCGCGCTCCCGCCATGTAACTTGAGCGGCTCTGCGCTGACGCCTTCGAATATGATGCCAGTTTTATCCCACCCCGTGAGAAACGGACGGATACGGGTATAAAAAATAAACGGCTCGCATTTTTCATAGATGCGCAGTAACGCCGCGTTGACATCAGCAAAGACTTGGCTCACGGTGGTCAACAATGCAGTCACTTGTGCAATGTCGCCGTTTGCAGCAGCGTCTTTGGCTTGGGCTAACGGCAGTAAGGCTGGTGCGCCAATCCCTTCGAGCGCGGCAGTTGCAGTGAAAAACCACTGCTCATCCATGCCTCCCATAAAGTGTTGGATGCAGGCCAAATTATCGGCGTGGATGCCATCATTCGGATCAATCCGGCGCCAGTTGTGCAGCACCACAGACGCATGCGTGATGATCGGCGGACGCCCCAGCCGCTCGGCAACCGTGGCCCACGGCACCGCGATGTTCGCAGGCAGCCGCGTAATGGCAGGCGCTTCGATCCAGATATAGGCCATGCCCAATGCGCACAAAATTTGCAGCGCTCGTTCGAGTTCAGCATCCGTTTGCAGCAGATCCAGGTCCGGCGATTCAAAGGTCGCCAAGGTACTGCGCACCCGACTGGTCAATACCAAGTACGGCAGCGCGTTCGCCAGCCGATTCCACTCGGCAAACGCAGGAGGCAAGTCAATCAGCGGGTCTTCTGCGGGGAGAAACCCACGAACGGGATCGACGTCGTATTTCGAAAAATCAAGCATGCTGAAAGGTGAGAGTTATCAACGAGGACTGAGCTTGTCGAAGGCCGGCATTGCAATTGAGCAGCGCCCGGCTAGCGGCCAACCCTTACCTACGGACGACAGGCTCCGCCTACATAATCAATCTAAGTCACTCCCGTCGCCGACGCTTCAAACGAATACTTCTCATACAACTTCTCATCCATAATCCGTTTCATGCGCATGATGGCGGCGTGGATGTCGGCGTACGTCGTATACAGCGGCGTGATACCAAGTCGAATGTTATCTGGCGCGCGGAAGTCTGGAATGATGTTCATGTCATTGATCATGCTTTGGTTGATGCGCCAGGCCTCAGGGTGCCCAACGGCGACGTGCGAGCCACGATACTTGGCATCACGCGGGGAGTTGATGGTGAAGCCATACGGTGCTAAGTATTCATCGACCAAGGCGATGACATACTCGGTTTGCGCAACTGACTTTTCCCGAATGCGATCCATGCCCGCTTCGAGCAGAATATCGACACCAACGCCAATCGGAGCCATTGATAAGGCGTCTGGGGTGCCTGTGAGAAAGCGCCCGATACCTGCTTTGGGCACGTAGTTGAGTCCAAAGTCAAACGGATTTTCGCGACTGAACCAGCCTGCAATCGGGTTGAATAATTTTTCTTGCAAGTCTTTACGCACATATAAAAACGCAGGTGCGCCGGGGCCGCTGTTGACGTATTTGTAGGTGCAGCCAATGGCCATATCTGCGCCAGAGCCGTTGAGGTCAATCGGGACGGATCCAACCGAATGGCTGAGATCCCACACGACCAACGCACCTGCATCCGCTGCAGCGGCATTGATGTCGGCCATGTCGTAGGTATAGGCGCTTTTGAAGACCGTGCCGGACAAGGTCAGCAATGCCGTATCCTGATCCAACAGCGCTTTGATGTCATCTACTGGCCCCGTCATGCCGTCCGGCGAGTCCACAATTTCAACTGAATGCGTATTGCCCAACCAGCGATTGATTTCTGACAAGATGTAGACATCGGATGGGAAATTGAGATTGTCGGTGACAATCCGCGTGCGCCCCGTTTGATGTTGTAGCGCTGCCATAAACAGCTTATACATATTCACCGACGTGGATTCGCCAATAATCACTTCGCCGGGACTAGCCCCAATCAGCTTGGCGATTTTGTCACCCAGATCGGTCGCGATGGTGAAATAGTCTTGGCTCCAAAAGCGAATCAGCCGGTCGCCCCAATCATCAATCAAGCCGTTCAGCAGCGCCCGTGTGTCTTTGGGCAAGCGTCCTAGCGAATTCCCATCCAAATAGATCAGGTCCGGGTCAGTAATGACAAATTTGTCTTTGAAATGCGCAAGCGGATCTTGGGCATCAAGGTCTTGTGCGTAAGGGGCATCGGTTCTCATAAAGTCATGTTCTAAAAAGATAAAACCGCTGAGTGCACCGAGGGCGCTGAGATTTCCAAATCTATTTCTCAGCGGTCTCAGCGGTAAATTTCACAATGGTATCGATAACGGCTTGTCCGGCGGGATGCGTCGCAAGCACGATTTCAAAATGTCCCACGTCTTGCACAGGGACTAGACTGGCGTCATCGCCAAGGGCTTTGGCACTTTCGACGAAATGACTGACATACGCTAGCGGAACAATGGCATCATGTGTGCCGTTGATGGTGACATGCGGCACACCAAGTGGCAATAACGCACTGGGCGACCCTTGATAGTAATTCGCCCAATTCTCACGCGGGTGCCCGCCGACGAGTTGATCCGCCGCATCGACACAGATGTCCCAGGACACGGCGCGTTCCAGATCGCACACGGGGGCGAGCGCAACGACACTGTGAACCGGCAAAGGATTGGGCGTGTAAATCGCACTATCGGTTGCGACTTTGGATCGCCCCGCCAGCCACAGCGCAAGATGGCCGCCAGCGGAGTGGCCTGCCGTCACAACGCGAGAAAGATCTAGGTTGTGTTCAGACGCAAGCTTGCGCAGCAGGTCTGTGCCGTTGGCAGCATCTAAGAACGTGTTCGGCCAGCCGCCTCCATTGCCCAAGCGCCGATATTCAAGGCTCCACACGGCAACGCCGCGATTCGCAATCGCGCGGCACAGTTGCCCCATCGGTTCGAGGCCATACTGCGCCCGCCAGCAACCGCCGTGCAGCAAAATTGCAACCGGATGTGGACCTGTTGAAGCAGGCAAATACAGATCGCCGAACTGCGATTCATCGGTGCCATACGCAATCCGATAGTCTGCGTTTTCAATTGGGAATTTTGTGTAGGTTTCTGCCGAAATGAGTTCCGGAGATGCCATTGTTTGCTCCTTGTGTGGTGCGGGTATTTTCTCACATGGAAAAAGTTGCGAGTCTGAGTTTGAGTTACGAGTGTGTGATTAAATGTTGTGACGATTTCAATAGCATTGACTTAAGTTACACGTAGCGGTAAAGCCTTCACTGCGTGCCGATTTCGCTCAGTGGGGGACGTATCTTTGCTGCCTTTCGCGAAATTTCGCAGCTATAAGACGAGTAGGCTTATAAAAGCTCACGAAAAAGACATACTCTTGACTTACTCTTAGTTCTTTGACAGAAAAAATGATGTGATATGCCCCCCACTGAGCAACGTCGAATGTGCAACTTAAGTGTCTTCTCTTTGCCGAAACACAACCTGTAGATCTGCAACTTCACTCAGGACTCAGACTCGTTACCTTACGCTAAACTACTCCCATGCAAAACCTCAGCTATCTCTTCGAAAAAAATCGCGCACGCTTTGACCTCAAACCCGGTCAACCAACAATGAAAGCCGTGGTCACCACGGGCAGTGGTGGCTATGACAAGTTGGACTATCGTGACGTGCCCATTCCTAAACCGAGGGCGGGCGAAGTGCTGCTCAAGGTGCTAGCGGCGGGTGTGAACAATACCGAAATCAATACGCGCTTGGGTTGGTATTCATCCAATGTTACCGAAGGTACCGAGAACTTTTCCGAAAGCGAAGGTGACACCGATGTCTCTGACGGCGGCTGGAATGAAGTCACGCCGTTTCCGTTTATCCAAGGTACGGACTGCTGCGGGGAAGTGGTTGCGCATGGCGACGATGTGACTGGCCCCGCAATTGGACAGCGCGTTTTAGTGCGGGCTTGCATGCGCCTAGACAGCTGGGAGTCGCTTGAAAACATCTGGATGGCCTCCGACTTTGACGGCGCTTTTGCCCAGTATGTCATTGTGCCAGCGCAAGAAGTCTTCGCCGTGGATTGCGACTGGACCGATGCAGAACTCGCCACCATTCCCTGCGCCTATGCGACAGCGGAAAACATGGTGCATCGCTGCAACGTCCAAGCGGGAGATCGGGTCTTGGTGCCGGGAGCGTCGGGTGGCGTTGGCTCAGCAGTGGTGCAACTTTGTAAGCGGCGTGGTGCCCACGTCACCGCAATTGTCGGTCAGTCCAAAATCCCACAGATGCAGCACTTAGGTATTGATCGCATTTTGCCGCGCGGCACAGACCTGCTGGCAGAACTCGGCGAAAAAAGCATCGATGTGGTGATTGACAACGTCGCTGGTGAGGGCTTCACCGATCTATTCAAGCTCCTAGAACGCGGTGGCCGCTACGCCTCTTCCGGCGCAATTGCCGGGCCAATGGTGACTCTGGACATGCGCGACTTTTATCTGAAAGATATTACTCTCATCGGCTGCACCGCTTGGGATGAGCCGGTGTTTCCGAACTTGGTAAGCTACATCGAGCGTGGTGAAATTCAGCCACTGTTGGCAAAGACCTTTGCCTTGAAAGACATTGCCCAAGCCCAGCAAGAGTTTATGGAAAAGACGCACGTGGGGAATTTTGTGTTGGTGCCGCCGCAGTAGTAACCATTCGTAGTGACATGGCGTGCCATGTCTCGTAAAGTCATCCAAAACATTTCTGCTAGCCGAAACAAGAGCACAGGTGTCATCCCAGACGCGTTCGCGCAACCCAATATATTCCAATAGATTCGACGGCTGAGATCTCCTTTGACTTTGTTTTTCCAAAAACCTAATTCGCGTCCCAAATAGACACTATCCTAAACACCTCACCGATTAGAATACTGATATGCAAACCCACAAAACCTTCAAACTTGGCAATTTCACTCTTACCGCTCTCAATGATGGCGATGGCGCTGTCACAGCAGACAAAATGTTTCCCACCACGGACCCAACTGTGGTCAATGATGCTTTCGCAGCACAGGGCTATGACACCAACATCACCGTCGGTCGCAACGTCTTGCACGTGCAAACCGAAACGCAGTCCGTGCTCATCGACGCTGGCTTGCCAGACGCCCATCTAAGCGCCGCAATGGACGCTGCTGGGATCGATCCAGCAAAGATCGATGTCATTCTCGTCACCCACGGCGATGGCGATCACATTGGCGGGCTGAAGAATTTCCCGAATGCGCAGATCATGCTGCCGCAAAAAGCGTGGGAACTATGGAGCACCGAATCCGGACGGATTCAAATGGTGGCTGAATGGTGTATTCCATTGTCACGGATGATGCCGAGCGAAAGACTCATGCAAGCCGCCAAAGGCCGCGCAAAATATGGCAGTGATGTCTTACCTGCTTTAGCGAATGCAGGGCGCGTCAACATTTTTGAAGCGGATACCGAAGTGTTGCCCGGTTTCAAATTCATCGAAGCTTTTGGGCATCGCAGCGACCATTACGCAGTCCAGATCTCCTCTGGCGATGAAACGCTCGTCCACATCGTCGATGCGTTCCGGCATCCGATTCAAATTGCACACCGCGATTGGACGGATCTATATACCTCGCATGGATCGATGGCCGCTGAGACGACCACGCGCTTATTTGAATTAGTGAGTGACTTAAACGCGCCGATGTTTGGGTCGCACTTTGCATTTCCAGGACTGGCGCGGATGACCAAGGAAGATGGAGAATTTGTTTGGAGTTGGGGGATTTAATAATTAATTGTGAACGGTTATTTTTTAATGGTTAATGGAGGGCTTCCTCGTTAGCGATTAATCGTTATCAATTTAGCAATTAATTATTAGAAAAGTGACATTTGCCTGACTGGCGCACGGCCATCTAGCAAAACAAAGTCCTTAAGTCGCTTGGTAGCGATTCCGATATTCTGCAGGTCGCGCAGTTCACGTAAGGTGCCGCGACGACGAGCGTTTAGGATTTTCTGCGCGTTTTTAGGTCCCAGTCCCGGCACGCGCAAAAGCTGTTGCTGCGTGGCGCGGTTCAATTCCACTGGGGCATTTGCTAAGTTCACTCTAGCCCACGCCAGCTTCGGGTCGACCTCTAGCGGTAGCTTACCACTTTGCGCAAACGGCAGCTCTTCTACATCAAAGCCATAGTCGCGAATCAGAAACGAGGATTGATACAACCGATGCTCACGCCACGGATTTTCCGGCGCGGCGTTTTCAAGAGGTGTGTCCCGAATGGGGCTAAAGGCACTGAAGTAGACACGGCGCAGCTTAGCATGGTGCGTGAGCAGTTGCGCGGTGGTCAAGAGTTCCACATCGGTTTCGCCAGCGGGGCCGACCACAAATTGTGTCGCTGTACTGACACGCCGCAAACGCGGATCTTCCTCGCGCAATTCTTCGATCCATTTCAACGGTTGCAGCAATTCATCGGTGAAGACTTTCATCGGCGCTAACGATGGCAGCCTCCCAGCATTAGGCGCCTCCAAATTCACCGACAAACGATCTGCGACCTGCATCGCCTTGCGCAGTTGGTCTTTCTCGACGCCTGGCATCACTTTGAGGTGAATATACCCGCGAAACTGATGTTTCTGGCGCAGAATGTCGGCTGTATCCAGCATTTTGTCTTGCGCCCGCGCACTGCCTTTGATGATCCCCGAACTCAAAAACAGCCCTTCGACCTTTTGCTGTTTGTGCAGTTTCATAAACGACTCTGCCATTTCATCGGGCTTGAAGGTCACGCGTCGAAAGCTACGCCCCGCGCGAAACGGACAGTAGTGACAGTCGCGTTCGCAGGCGGTGGTCATCATTGTTTTTAGCAATGGCACAGTCTTGCCGCCAGAGACGACCGCATTGGTCACGCCCAGCATATTGGCCTTGGCAGCTTGGTAGGCCGACGCAGGCTTTTGTGGGGCGTAACAGTCGGGTGCGTTGGCAGGGGCTTGGTTACGGTGGACTTCTTCCGCCGCTTCCAAATGCATCTGCGTGGCAAGGAGCTTGAGTTTATCGAGGGGTTGGAGTTTGGCGCTCATTTGTTCTGTTTATTTTAGAACAAATGGGCGTTTGGAGCAAGATTTTATTAGCCGCGGACGAGCGCTGATGAACGCGGATGGGGAAATGAAGCCACGAATATTCACGAATGTGCGAGGTTGGAAATCACCAATTGTAGAGACCCGTTCGACGTTGCTCAGGGCAGGCTGTCCACGGTGTGGCGTCTCGGCGTTCCCAAAACAACCGATTGCCCTAAAACCACCAACGGCAACCAAATTTTTAGCCGCGGACGAGCACCGATGAACGCGGATGGGGAAATGAAGCCACGAATGGCACGAATAGTCACAAAACGCTTTGCAAGATTCTCAAAGAATTATTGCGAGACGACCCCACACAAGGCTTTGGCAAGCCCGAATCACTAAAGCACAATCTATCTGGCTTCTGGTCGCGCCGCTTGTCGCAAAAAGACCGCGTCGTGTATCGCTTTGATGACGACTACATTTACATATTCGCCGTAGGCAGGCATTACGACCTGTTTGACTAGCATCGCCTCACACAGAATACGTCCTGCCGCTAACAAAAAAACACGCTCAAGCGTGTTCACCATATCACCCAACATGCTTTAGCATGTTTCCTTTCTAACAACGGATTTCAATCCGTGTTTGTGCGTGGCAACGTCTTAAATACAAAGCGGGTTCCTAACGACCGTTGGTCGCCCACAGGAACCCGCTTTGTGCTGTGTAAACGTTAGACGCTTGGCGCTTGTTCGCCTTTTGCGGTGTTGCCGAACGGCAGCAGTGACACTGCGGTGATGCCCAGTACGGTAATCACCATCGCCCAAGCAACGATGGCGCTGTTGGCGTTGCCGTTAGTCAAGAATTCAGCCACCCAGTGATACAACCGAATGCCGATGATGAGATTGAACGGTAAGGTCACGCCGAGTGAGGCGGTGAGACTGAGTGCGACGGCGGCTTTTTCAGTACAGACCCCTTCTAAAACTGCTGGTGCGAGTACATAAGACGCTGAAGCAAATAAGACCCCGAGCATTGCCACGTCTTGCACCGGGAGACCCCATAAGGCACAGATCCCCATACCAAGTGCACCAAACAGCAATGGAAACGCAATCCCGAAGCTAATAATTGGCAGGCTGTCTTGGCCTAGTTGTTTGATGTATTTACCAGCTTTGCGCCCCATCTCAAATAAGAAAAAGGCCAAGATAATATAGAACACCGTGCCATCAAAGATGGGTGCCCACAGATGTTGGGTTGCAGCGCCAAAGAAGTAGCCGACGACTAACATCCCGATCATGATAAGAATGCTACGGTCGAGTAAAAGTCGTTTCAAGCTGCCGCTACTCCCGCTGCCGCGGCTCAACATTGCGAGGCCAGCCATAATCGCAGGCACTTCCATGAGGACGAGCCAGGCGGCGGACAATGGATTTACACCTAAGCCAATGCTATTGAAAATCGCGATGGCGGCAGCATAGGTGCCCACACTAACAGAGCCTTGGTGCGCTGCCCAAGAAATGCGAGTTTGGCGTGAAAACGAAGTAAAGCGGGTGAGCAGGATGTAGGAACATCCAAAAATAAGCACGGAGACAATAACGCTGACGAGCCCGGTGTCTAAAATGGACAAAAGCCCTTTTTCGCCAACTTTGGTGCCGCCGTTCAGGCCAATACTGATCAGCAGATAGATGCTACAGATTTTGTAAGCGGTAAGCCGCCACTGTGCAATGTCGTCGGATTTACCCATCCGACTAAGGATGATGGTGAGGAGGATACCTAATGCGAATGCTGCTATTAAGAGTTGTGCCATGTTGTTTACATGCTAACTTGGAGACGGTTTAGTCTTCAATCGTTTAAGTCTGAAATTCGGTACCCCCTCCGAATTCAAACGAACTTCACATTATTCTCCCGTAAAAAGTCAGCTTGTGACTCTAGCAATCCGTGTGGATTTTTGAGCGTCAGTCCTGTCACTTTTGCCGCAATGCGCTTGCCTGACTTGGTGTCACGAAAGAATTTGGTTGCCGAAAGCGCGGCGTCGACAATGGTGGCATTGGTCAGATCGGCACCTGAGAAGTCTGCGCCTTCTAAATCGGCATTCGTGAAATCGACGTTGCGACAGTTGGCGCGGCCAAAGTCTCCAAAGGTCAGGTTTGCCCCACGAAAATCGATGTTTTCTAGATTGGCGTTGCGGAAATTGCAAGCCTTGAGTTGCACGCCGCGCAGGTCGAGTGACTGTGGACGCCAGTTCGCAAGATTAGCACTCAGAATGACCTGATCCTGATAGCCACTAAAGTCCGTCGCTGCTTTCAATGCAGCCACTTCTGCTGCGCTAGTCTTAAGACTGTGATCGTAGCGCTGCTCTAGCCAAGGATCGGCTTCATTGTGATAGGCAGAGTTCGCCTCCCAATAGCCCAATTTATCTGCCATGAGTAGCTGAATCTCACGCACCCACTTTAGACTTTTATAGAAATATTTACCCTGCGTCACCACCCGCAGCGGTGCGCCGTGGGCTGGCGTTAGTGCATCACCATTGATCGAATGTACAAGCCAGCAGTTCTCTAAGGCGTATTCCAACGGCAAGCTGGTGTCATGCTTCCGATCTGAATAAGCAATAAAGCGGATGAAACTTGCATCCGAATCCGGCTGGGCCTTGGACAGAATAGTGCGTAATGGAACGCCAGTGAACGTTTGCCCAAACAAGCTCCAACTGGTCACACAATGGATATCCATCGTGAAGTCCTGCTGGGGCAAGGCCATGAACTCGGCTATGCTGAAGTGTAACGGTTGCGTAACGCTTCCAGTAATGGAAAGCTGCCACGTCACTAAATCCAGCGTTGCTGGTGGCAAGCGCTCGCCCACAACGGGGAATTTTCGCGTTTCGGTTTGGCCTGGTGGGAGATGCGAATCGTTTTTCATTACAGTTTGACAGTCTTTACGGCGTAATTTTATCCTGCTGATCCCTATAACGTCGCTATTGCAACGGGTGCTTACTTAGGCCAGTTGGCACTAGTCCTCCAAATTTTCTACCTATTCTCTATCTGAATAAGCGAATTCGCCCCCTGTATTCACGCTATAATCTTTGTGATATATCTCACAAATACAATGTGCACCGCTGAGAGCCATGCACGGTAGCTAAGAAAAGGAAACGCCCCATGTCTGACGTCATTTTTGATCTCGTGGCGCAAGAAGAGCAACGCCTGATCGACCTTATTGGGTTGATCCCATCTGAGAATCACTTCTCTCCAGAAGTGGGGAAAGTATTGGGTACCAGCCTGTCGAGTAAATATTCAGAAGGCTACCCTGGTCGCCGTTACTATGAAGGCAATCAGGTCATTGACCAAATTGAAACACTGGCGCAAGACCGTTTGAAAGAACTCTTTGGCGTGCCGTATGTCAACGTGCAAGCCCACTCAGGGTCACCCGCCAACACTGCGATCCAATTTGCATTGATGGAACCAGGCGACACCATCATGGGGTTGGCACTTAGCGGTGGCGGTCACTTGACCCACGGCCATCCAAAGGTGACCTTCTCTGGGCGTGTCATGAATCCGGTGCAATATGGCTTGGACGCCAACGCCCGCATCGATTTTGATCAAGTCCGTGAACTGGCGCTAGAACACAAACCAAAAGTGATCTACGCAGGTACAACCGCTTATCCATTTGTGTTGGATTTCGCAAAGTTCCGCGAAATTGCCGACGAAGTGGATGCTTGGTTAGTCGCTGATATTTCTCACATTACTGGCCTAGTGGTTGGCGGGCAACATCCATCACCAGTGCCACACTGTGACGTGATCATGTCCACCACGCACAAAACCTTCCGTGGGCCCCGCGGCGCAATGATCCTCGCGACCGAACGCGGGATGGCCCGTGATCCAAAGTTGGGTAGCAAACTCAACACGGCAATCATTCCTGGCTTGCAAGGTGGTCCTCACAACGCCTCTGTCGCTGGGATTGCGATTGCAGCGAAGCAAGCCATGGATCCAAGTTTCAAAGACTATGCCAAGGCTGTTGTAGACAACGCCCAAGTGATGGCAAAAACGCTGATGGATGAAGGGATCAAGCTGGTTGGGGATGGCACCGAAAACCACTTGATGGTGGTGGACTACACGCCTTACAGCCCAAGCCTTGGAACCCAAATTGCCTACGCACTGGATGTTGCGGGGATCTACGCAAACCGTAACACCGTGCCAGACGAACCAGGGTCACCGTTTTACCCAAGTGGGTTGCGCATCGGGACGCCATTGGTCACGACCCGCGGCATGGGTGCCGACGAAATGGTCAAGATCTCAAAATGGATCGCGGCTGTGACGAAGCACTGCAATCAACCTTTGCCAGACGGCAAGAAAGAACGCCGTGAGTTCTTGAAGGCCTTCCGCACGAATGCAGATCAAGATGAATTCTTGTTGAACATCCGCGCTGAAGTTGTGGAAATGGCCCGCCAATTCCCATTGTTCAAAGCATAAATTCGTACGCTTACGACTATCCGAAAACGCTGCTCTGGCTTATGCTGGAGTGGCGTTTTTTTGTTTCTGGTATCAACACGAGGCGCTTTGCGTTGAAGCAACAGTTCTATTTCCCTCAACTGCGGATGTGTCATCACGAACACGAACGAGCAGAGTTTTGAATTTGAGACACGATAGTCGTGTGAGGGATCCGAACAATGTGTATGTTCGGATAATGACTTTTGAGAAAAGATCGCAATCCAGATGCTAGCGGCAAGCCTTACTTTCGGACGCGCCGCCATCAGGTGCGTTAGCAAAGACAGCCTCGTTCGCGCTCTGCATGACACGATCCATCATTTAGGAACAGCCCATTCCCTCTATGAACATCCACACTTACTTTGGCTCACACGGCTTTCCGCTGGTTGCGGTGATAGACCTCGCAACATTACCTACACATCTTACTGCGTTGATGCATGCGGTCCCCTTGGCGCAATATAAACGCCTTGTCTTGACCGCACACGGTGGCCGTTCACTTTGGCCTAAGCTGCAAGTCAACTGGCCGGAAAGCAAAGATCCTGTAGATACATATTCTCGGTCGGTCATGCGGCGCTACGTTGAAGAGCATTTAATAGGTGAGGAGTCCTTACTGTTGTATCCCACGCAAGACTATTTGATTCCATTGCAACAGTTGGGAACATACGTCGGCTGGAGTCATCCATCTCCAGTGGGTGTGGGGATTCATGCCGATTATGGACTGTGGTTTGCCTACCGCACTGCGTTTTTGACCACGGCTGAACTTACCCCTACGGAAATCGATCTGCGGCCATCGCCGTGTCTCAGCTGCGTTGATAAGCCGTGCCTGACGGCTTGTCCCGCAAAGGCCTTGTCAGCAAATGCGCCAATCCAATTAGATCCATGCCTGAATCATCGGATAGCGGAAGAGTCAAGTTGTGCGGATCGATGTTTGGCGCGGATGGCGTGCCCAATAGGAAGAGACGCGTATCAGTATGATCTAGCGCAGATTCAGTACCACTACACGCAGGGGTTTGAAGCGCTCAAGACGTGGCATCTAAGAAAGAAAGCCGCACAAACGCAGTTGGATGAGGATCGAGGGCGACCTTTCTAAGGTAAATCTTCTAAGTCAGAGAGCTTGCCAGTCAGTACGTTCTTTGGGCTAGCAATTTGCGAATATAGCACCATCCCGACAATGATGGTTGCGAGGCCGAGCGCCATGCCAGCGAGCTGGAACGGGCCAAAATATGGAAACACAATTGGCAGATTGTGTGTCCCAATCCCCAAGACATCCGCTAGTGCAGAGACCGCACAAACCACATACCCTGTTGCCATCAGGCGTAGCCCAATGTCTTCACGTAGGCGATTGTGCTTCCGGCGGCGACGCGCTGCGTAGGCAATCAGATAGCCCCCAAAAGTAAACAGCGCGATCCCACCAAGAATGATGACGAGTTGTGCCAAGCCAACGCCTGGAGTTTCATCGAGGCCAAGGACTTGGGGGAAGGTTCCCAGCAGCGTGCCTAGCAACCCAATGCTGAGCGTTGCCCAGCCGGTGCGCTGCAATGCTTTTTTGCGAGAAAAAGGACGTTTATAGGGAAGCGTAGGCGTTGTTGCCATTGAGTCTCCAGTCGAATGAACTCGTCATTTCGAACGCGTTCGCATTGAGATAGAGCAGCTTGAACGTATCAGCGTGAGAAATCTATTTATTACCTTGTTTTAGGCTCAAACCTTAGGTCATAAAGGGATCTTTCGCAGGCCGTCTCTGCTGATACTTTTGCGTTATTCGAACCTGTTGTCGCAAGCGACCGCTTTGCGAACAAGATGACGATTTCGTTTTGATTGTGTAATTTCCAAAAATCACACGACTCAAATCGTCAAAAAACTGCTAAGGCTTTGCGCAAAACGCGCAACCAGTTGCCATGATTGAACTTTGCCACGGCGGCGTCATCATACCCCATCTGTTGCAGGCGTTGCCCAATCAACGGTAAGTCAGCGACACTGTCTAGCTCATAGGGAATGGCATCAGCACCGAAGCCACCGTCAAAGTCTGACCCAATGCCAACATGATCCACACTTCCCGTAAGTTGCACGATGTGATCCACCGCGGCAGTGACGTAGGAAAGCGGCACGGCTTGCTTGCCATCCGCAGTGACCCAGGCCGTTTTGAGGAACTTGTTATACGGCACAATCCCGATCACAGCATCACGCTCAACCAGCCGCAAAATATGCCGATCCGTCAGCAAACGCTCCGGTGTCACCAGCGTACACAGCGCCCGCGGATTCGCATGAGTTGCGACAATGGTGCCAGGGAACATATCACACGCCTCAAAAATCCCCTTATCTGTCATGTGACTGATGTCTAGAATGAGACCTTGGTCGGCCATGACGCCGAGAAGTTCAAAGCCATCTATCGTCAGCCCGCCTGGTTCACCTGTGCCACCAGCATAACGCGTGCGTGCCCAAGCTGGCCCAATAATGCGCACCCCTTGCTGCCGCCAGTATTCAACTTCTTTAGGCTCCCGCACCGGATCTGCCCCTTCCATTAGGATGACTAATCCAATTTCACGCTTGAGCACGTCTGGCGATTGTTGTGACTCGACAACCGCTTCAAGGTCGTTGAGAGTGCGAATAATGCGCACATTTTCGAGCTCGTCTTCTAAGCGCCGATAAATGTCTAGCTGGGCCTGCGCCAACTTATGCGCCTGATCTGCGTCGGCATAGACTTCGGTGTCCCAACTGTGCTTACGATGCTCCGGCACAATAAAGATCGTGGCAAAGATAATGCCCACTTGTCCAGCCAGCCACTCTGTCATACCCAATGACGCATATCCGTTGCGCTTGACAGTGAGTGAGCCCGCTTCAAGCTGCCGAATCGCAAGTGCCGAGCCACGGTAGTCACGGCCAAACTGGCGCATATTCCACGCAATATCTTGATGAGCGTCGATGATCATGAAAAAAGTGAGAGTAAAGAGTCAGAGAAAGAGTATACGTAGCTATTTTACGTTAACGTCAGTTCTGGATAAGCAGTGTCGTTCTAATTACACAAATTTCTATTACTTGAGAGAGATAAAGTGGGCTGAGCCTGTCGAAGCCGAGTTAAGAGTGTAATCACGCCCGGCTTCGACAGGCTCAGCCTACCTAACAGAACGAGAACGCGAGTAATATATTCAAAAGCCTTATCCAGAACTCAGGCTACGTAGCTATTTTACGTTAGTCTGCTACACAGGAAGCCACTCTTACTCTAGCCTGTAAGGCGGTACTCTTTACTCTTTCTCCAAACTGTACAAACCGTTGGATTCCCGTTAGACTCTCACCGTTGACCTACAGTCAGCGCCACACTGATGACAACGAACCCAATCGCCCAACGTATCTATCGCCGTGACCGCAATGTCGTTCTAGTTGGCCTCACGGGCGTGATCCTCGTCGCTGCTATTTACACGATTCTGATGACCCGCGAACATTTGCGCGTCAACGAACTGAAAGCCGCGGCCAATGCGTTCATCCTCGTTTGTACTGTCAATTTCAATGACCCGTTTGCGTGGAGCGATTACCTCGCGCTATTCGCGATGTGGGGTGTAATGCAAGTCGCAATGATGAGCCCCACTGCCGTGCCGATGACCTTGGCCTTTACCAAGATGGATCGGTACAAGAATCCAGAGCGCGCCCCTTGGATTGGGTCCAGCGTTTTCTTTGGCGCGTATGTCATTATCTGGCTTATATACAGCGCACTCGCAGCGCTGCTGCAATGGTGGCTGCATTCGCGCGCGCTCATTTCACCAACAGGCGTTGCGATCAGTCCGTACCTAGGCGGCGCGATTTTGTTGGGCGCTGGTGCATTCCAATTCTCTAGCATCAAAGACAACTGTCTCAACCACTGCCGTTCGCCATTGACCTACATGATGAACGCTTGGGAAGACGGCTTAGGTGGTGCGTTGCGCATGGGTCTCAAACATGGGGCTTACTGTGTCGGCTGCTGTTGGGTGTTGATGCTGGTTTTGTTTGTGGCAGGCGTGATGAATTTGCTGTGGATGGCAGTCATCACGACCTTTGTATTGATCGAGAAACTCGCGCCAAATGGCGATAAATTTGGCAAACTCATCGGCGTTGGCTTCATTGTTTGGGGCGCAGCGATGATGGTTTTTTGAGTGGTTAGTGGTTAGTGAAGAGTGATTAGTTGCCTTACCACTCTCCACTACGCACTACCCACTCCCAGTGCCCGGAGGGCTACATGACTCAAGTTATTCCTGAAAAAGACTTCAAGTTTTGGCAGATCGAAGGTGAATTCCTGATGAGCTGCAACTGCGATATTTTCTGCCCGTGTGTGATTTCACTCGGGAAGCAGTCTCCAACCTATGGCAAATGTCTAACATGGTGGGGCATCAATATTCACAGTGGGTTTGCAGGCGCAACGCGCTTGGATGGTCTAATTGTGGGCTTGATGTTGGAAACACCAGGGCCACTCGCAGAAGGCGGCTGGACCGTTGGGATGTACATCGATGAACGCAGTAGCCCTGCGCAAGAAGCAGCGATCTTGAACATTTTCGCTGGTAACGCTGGCGGCCCAACGGGTTGGTTCTCCATCATGATCGATCGTTTCCTTGGGTGGAAGCGTGTGCCGATCACTTGGGAAGAACACGAAGACGGCTGGGAAATGAGTATTCCCAAGAAAATCATCGGGCGGGTTGCCAAAGTTGGTGGCGCTGATGGCGAAAATCCAACGATGGTCGAAAACACCAAGTACTGGGTTGGCTCAAGCGTGACCGTCAGCACCGGTGTCAAAAGCCGCTTCCGCGACTGGGGTCGTAACTGGGACTTGTCTGGGCAAAGTGCGGAGTACGCACCAGTCTTGTGGCGCGGGCCGTAGAGACCAGATTGAAAATTTAAACCACAAGGCGGGGTTCTTTTTAGCGCAATGGCACTAAGGAGAACCCCGCCTTGTTTTTAAGACGTTGCCAATAAGCAGCCTAGATCAATCCCGGATACGCCCCGCCGTCTAGCTGCAAATTCTGCCCACAAATGTAGCTGGCTTGCACGCTACACAAGAAGGCACAGGCCGCCGCAAGCTCTTCTGGCTTGCCAAGTCGCCCCGCTGGAATGGTCGCGGTGATCTTCGCTAAAGCTTCGTCGTAGCTAATGCCATCTTGCTCCGCTTTCATGCGAGACAATTCTTCCGTGCGCGGCGTGTTGATGCGCTCCGGCAAAATGTTATTGATGGTGACGTTGTCTGCCACTGTTTCTTTTGAAATGGCTTTACACAGTGCCGTGAGGCCAGAGCGTGCCGCAGTTGACAGTCCCTGATGTGGCCGCGGCGCTTTCACCATTGCCGAGGTAATGTTGACGATGCGCCCAAACTTGCGGTCGCGCATGCCCGGCAACAGCGCATGGATCATAAAGATCGGAGCCAGCATATTGCCTTCAATCGCGGCCATCCAGCGGTCGTAGTCCCAATCTTGGAACGCGCCGGGGCGTGGACCTTTGTTATTGTTGATCAAGATATCGGCATCGGGGCAGCCTGCAACAATGGTGGCGCGGCCGGCTTCCGTCGTCAGATCCCCAACGACATAACTGATGTTGTCGTTGCCGGTTTTGGCAATAATTTCATCCCGTGCGGCGATTAGCTTGTCTTCGTTGCGACCATTGATGGTGACATGCACTCCTTCAGCCGCCAGTGCCGTGGCGCAAGCCAAGCCCAAGCCCTGTGATGAAGCGCAAACAAGCGCCTTTTTTCCAGCAATTCCTAAATCCATTTGAAACCTTTGTTTGTTCGTGTTGAGAGAGCATATGAGTATGCTTCCGCTTCACCTTGTTGAACGCAGTGACAATGCCGCATTTCGACAGGCTCAATGCTCTCTGGCAAGCGAAAGTCCTAACATTCTAAAGAATGCGCTAACTTTATTACATGTTGCGGGTCATTTTATGTCAATCCATCGCGAAAATTGCGGAATTCACGACGTGGGCTACAAATACTGTCAGAATCAAAAACGCCCACGGATAAGTCGTGGGCGTCAATAAAGCCTGTAACGAGAACTGCCTAGCCCTTGAGGCCAGTATTGGAGGCTAAAAACCTTCCGAGTTAGTTGAGAGTTGCGGCTGAGGTTCTTCGCTACACTCTTAGTATAGTTCAGCAGCACACTCAGATTTATTGAGGTTAACTTGAGAATTGATTTGTGCCGCGTTGCACAAAATGTAAACCGATGGTTATAGGGTCAATCCTGCTGGGCTGCAACGTAATGGTCTAAGGCGTATGCAAACGCGTTGTGCCAAAACGCGAGGGCCTGCTGACTAACGTCTGCGTTTGGATTGATAATCTCAAACCCGTGGAAGCTGCGTGGGAAGACCTCATAATGGACAGGCACCTCGTCTGTTTTGAGGCGTCTTACAAATTCATTCGTCTCATCTAGAAATGGATCTAGCGCGCCGATGAATGTGATCGTAGGCGGGAGACCGGCATAGGTTGTCGCGTGAACCGGAGCCGCTTCAGCGGGTACATCGCCCTGAACGTCGCGCAGATATAGGTCCCAGCCGATTTTATTGTGGGCACTGCTCCAACCCGGCATTGTGTTGTTGACTGCTGAAGGATTGGTTTGGCGATTATCAATCATGGGATAGAGCGGCATTTGAAAGGCAATGTTTACATCGCCTCGGTCTCTGGCACGCAGGCAAGCCGCAACACTCAGCCCACCACCAGCGCTTTCCCCAAACACGGCAATTTGGTCTGAACGCCCACCAAGACCAGCGATATTCTCTTTGACCCAAAGTACGGTGTCATAGCAGTCATCTAGGCCTGCCGGAAATGGATCTGTGATCGACAAGCGATAATCGGGGGATACAATAATGCAGTCCCGCACCTTCAGCAATTGCTTGAACATCGGCAAGTCCTGCTCTGGGGTTCCCATTGCATAGCCACCTCCATGAAAGTGAACCAATACCGGCAACGGTGTCGTGCTGGTCTTTGGCTTGAAAATGCGGGTGCGAATGTCGCCTGAAGCAGTAGACCGTGGAATTGGAACGGTCTCAGACGTGAAGTTTTTCAATCCTTTCCCCTCCGAACGACTCAACATCCAAGTGAGAAAGCGAAAACTTCGCGGATTGGGGCGGATCATGAGTTTTGCAAATCGCCCAGCGGACTGGAGTTCTGGATCAATGTCGGCAAATGTATGTGGCATCTTAGGTTCTCCACGCTAAACATACCTCAAAACTAACGAATAGCAAACTTTTACAACATTTCAAAACTGGCTGTGAACAGATTTACACGCAAATTACATTACACTGTCATGGATATAACATTAGATTTCTAAAATGGGAACTAATCAACGCCTTTGCGCGTTAAAGAGATAACTGCTACACACACTTATATAAAAACCAGAAAGTTTTCAGAAATAAAATCGGCGACCGATCTGGTTTTTACTGAAGGTTTCGCACGCAATCGTCGCATTTATTTCTGAGTTTTTGTTGCGAAGCACTTAGTCAAAGGAGACACTCTTATGTTTAGCAAAAAATCAATTTCGATGTTGTTTGTTCTGATAGCACTGGCGCTGGTGACTGTTGCTTGCACTAGCAATGATGCCGCTGCTGGCATAGAAGATGGTGCAACGGTAGACTGGGAAACCGCCGTGGAGATTGTAAATAGCGGGGAAGTCGAGATGGCCTTTCAAACCCACTCACTAGATGTGACGTTGATGTTGAAAGACGGTCGCCGCATTGAAACCGTAGAACCGGGCATAGACGACATTATGGATGTCATTGACGCCTGTGGTAGCCCGTGTCAGAACATCGCAATTGCGACGGAATAAAAATAATTAGCCGCGGACTAGCGCGGATGAACGCGGATCAGGTCGTATATGATCCGTGTCATCCGCGCAATCCGTGAACAAAATCAGAAATCAATCACCTTGCCGGGGTTGAAAATATTCTTCGGATCAAACAACTGCTTGATCTGCCGCATGGCGTCGACACCGCCCTCGCCGTGTTCAAAGACCATGTACTTCTTCTTGCCGATTCCGACACCATGCTCGCCCGTACACGTCCCATCTAACTCAATGGCGCGCTTGACGACGTGGTCATTGAACGCTTGCAGTTTTTGTTGCTCGGCTGGGTCATCTTTCGGTGCAAAGTTGACCGTATGCAAACTACCATCGCCAGCGTGGCCAAACAAGGTGCCTTTTACACCCATCTCTGCAAATAGCTGATTGGTATAGGCGGCTAGCGCAGGGAAATTGGAGATCGGCACGGACACATCTGTGATTAGATACGTCGAGTCTGGATAGACACTAAACAGGATTTCACCTAGCGAATGCCGGCCTTCCCACAACCGATTGCGTTCTTCGCGGCCCACCCCCACTTCAAAGCGCGTCGCGCCAAGGTCATTACAGATTTCTTCTACCAACTCCATCTCTGCGGATAGCGAGGCTTCGGTTGCGGCGTGGAATTCCATCAGTAGCGTTGGCACTTCAGGCAAGTCCGTGTGGCGCATATTCATATAGCGCACCGATTCAGAATCCAAGATCTCCAATGCAGCGGGATCTAGCCC
>JAHDIM010000398.1 GCA_020630805.1 Anaerolineales bacterium | reverse complement strand
TTCTGACTCAGCGCCTTTATCGCATCGGCAATATCATCCCAGCGCGGGCGTGGCAGGTTGTGGCCCATGTCGTCATAGACAATGAAGTCGGCGTTTGGTAGCGCGTCGGCGGTGGCTTTGCCACCAGCAACGGGGATGAGAGGATCCACACCGCCGTGGATGACCAGCGCTGGACAGGACACGTTTGCAAGTAATGGCGCCCGGTCGGGGCTGGCAACGGCGGCCATCATTTGGAAGGCCCAGCCGTCGGGGTGGTAGCAGCGGTCAAAGGATTTTTGCAAAATCGCGCGTTGATAGACCGGATCAAAATGAGGGCCACTGGTGACACGGTAACCTTCGACTTGAATATCCACATAGGTGTTTGGATCACTCATGTCCATGGTGAGCGAAGCCGAAACCGCATCATCGTTGGTGTCGTCCGTGTCAATCGCATGCTTGCGGTTGGGGGCCGACATAATGGATGTTAGCGTCTTGACCCGCGTCGGATGCTCAATTGCCACAGTTTGCGCAATCATCCCACCCAGTGACGTGCCCACCACATGCGCGGTCTCAACGCCAACTGCATCTAGTACGCTGATGGTATCCAAGGCCATGTCTGACAAGGTGTAAGGCGCTTGAAAGTTGGGATCTTGCATGACATCTTCTACGCTCGGCGGTGTCCCAGGCGTCTTGTGCGACAAGCCAACATCGCGGTTATCCATGCGGATGATGTGAAAGCCACGCTCAATAAAATGTTGACAGAGTTCGTCGGTCCAATAGACCAATTGACTGCCTAAGCCAGAAATAAAAATGATGCTGTCGTTAGCGGGGTCGCCTAGCGTTTCGTAGGCAATTTTGATTCCGTCGTGTTCGGCGAAAAGAGTCATAGTGGGTAAGTTTGTTCGTTGGCTGGTTGGTTAGTATGATAGTCAAGAATACACACCAACTAACAAACTAGCAAACGTACCAACTAACAAACCAACTCACCATGTCTCACAACGAATATACCGATGATTTTGTCGCTGGCCTGCAATGGATGTGGGGCGAAGGCTTTCTTTCTCCTGGTGGGGAGGCAGAAGTTGCCACGTTGCTTACAGGTGTTGATCTGACCGGCAAACATGTGCTGGATATCGGCTTTGGAATTGGTGGTATTGATGTATTGCTGGTCAAAAAGCATGGGGCAGCACACGTTACTGGCATTGATGTCGAGCCACCATTGCTACCGCAAGCCCAAGCCGCGGTGGATCGCGCAGGGATCACAGATCAGGTGACGTTCAAAATTGTTACGCCCGGTGAACTCCCTTTTCCAGACGCAAGCTTTGACGTGGTCTTCAGCAAAGACTCTATGATCCACATTCCAGACAAACACGCGATTTATGCAGAAATTCTGCGTGTACTCAAACCTGGCGGCACGTTTGTCGCCAGCGATTGGTTTGGGTCAGATCTTCCGAAAACGCCCGAATTTACCGAATGGATGGGCGTAATTGGACTAACTTTTGAAATGATGCCAATCGGAGCGACTGCGGCTTTACTTACACAGATTGGCTATCAGAATATCGAGACGGTGGACCGGAATGCGTGGTATGCGGAAGAGATCAAAGCGGAATTGTCGACCTTGCAAGGTGAGAACTATGCCAAAACAGAAGCCGCACTCGGCGTAGATAATGCCGCTAAACGGCTGCACAGCTCTAGCTTGAAGCAGGTCGTTGTCAATCAGGGGTTGCTACGACCGGGGCATATTCGCGCTCAAAAGCCGCTCTACACCGAACCATTGATTATTGTGGAAACGGAAGAGGCGCTGTTAGTTGCATTCGTGGGGAAACCGGAAGATTGGGTGGCGCGTTATGAACTCCACAAAGGCTTTCCCGCCCGCGAATGGGCTGAACGCATGGTGAATGCATACAACGCACGGTTAGGAAAGACGGATTAGGAAGCGCACTGCTCCCGTTGAGGCAACGCTTGCCCTTTTCGCTATAATCTGCCGCATGCGAAAACAACTCTGGCTTCTCCTTTTCTCTGCCATCGTGCTAGCGGCGTGTGGCGTTGAAACCCAAATTCTGACCGAAGATTCTGCTTTAGAAGACAACACCCCCGTCAGCGCTGCGTCTCAGCCTGATCTGACCATTGGCAATTGTGAAGTGGATGGTCAAACCCGCCCCTGCCCTGGGGACGTTGAAGACTGGGCAAAGCGCATTAGCGTGCCCGCTGGGTTTGCGGTCAAACACCTTATTTCGTTGCCAGATGTTGAGTCACATTATCCGACCAGTATTACCCAAGCCGCAGACGGGACTCTGTATGTCGCCTCCATTCCGAGCGATTTTTTCACCGCAGACAGTGAGCGTCTTGGCACAATTTGGCGACAAGAAGGGGAGCAGTTTGTGCCGCTTGCCAATGGGATTTTGCTGCCAACTGGGACGGCGGTTCACCCAGAAACTGGTGATCTTTACATCAGTCATCGTTTAGACGATCAAACAGGCGCGTTGTCTGTACTTCGGATGGCAAGCGAGACCATGGAACTGCTAATTGGTGATCTGCCATGCTGTTACAACCCACTGTATCATCAACCAAACGGCATTGAATTTGGCGCAGATGGCATGCTGTATATGGCGATTGGTGCGCGGTCAGACCATGGTCCCGATCCAAAAGACTCCTCTCCTGATGAAATTCATCCGCTAGAAGCCGGTATTCTCAAAATTGCGCCGGATGGCAGTTCAATCGAACGGATTGCTGAAGGGATGCGAAACCCTTATGACCTTGGCTTTGACTCAAGCGGTCAACTCTGGGCGGTGGATAACGGCGCAGATTTTGGCCCTCCTGAACGCCTCCACAAAGTCGAAGTGGGTGGTCACTATGGCTTCCCTTACTATGGCGAAGGTTGCCAAGGCTGTATTGACAAGCCTGCAGACCTAGAAATTACGCCGCCGTTTGCGGAGTTTCCACCGCACGCCTCCCCAGCAGGGATGACGGTTTACACGGGTAATGCGTATCCAGTGGCCTATCAGGAACAGGTATATACCACTCTATGGAATCCGTGGGGATCGCCAGGTATTTGGCGTGTAGACCCGAATGAACCGGGCGTTTCGCATCCATTTGCACTGGGGATTTTTGCGCCAGTGGATGTCATCGTCTCAAATAATGGGTCGCTGATTGTTGCGGAAACCTTCTTTGGACATCTCTTTGAAATTGAATGGGTTGGGCTAGAAACGGAGTAACTTGCTCGTGATAGGCAAAGTGTTGCTTGCAGCAAGCGTTTTAGGTGGGAGCGCTTTGCTATATAACCGGCGTCAAAAGCGCCTATTTCAGCAAGAAAACGCGGCGCGCAAACGTCTCGGCTTGCCGCAGCTAACCCCTGAAGAATTCGGGATGCGGGTTGAAGAAAAGTCTGTCGAATATCGCGGCAAGATCAATCAGCATATGTGATTTGTCTAGTTGCGAGGTTACGAGGTTTAGACGTTACG
>JAHDIM010000397.1 GCA_020630805.1 Anaerolineales bacterium | reverse complement strand
ACATCTGTGCTGTTGGTTTTGCTAGCATTTATGATCCGAATTCACATAAGACGTTTTATATATATGTAGTCCTAAAGAAGCCAAATAGGAATCATTCATTGAGTGCCAATGCTTAAGATATTCAATTCGCGTCAGTTCATGCAACGTTGCTTATTGCTGTTCTTGCTTTTGCTCGCCATCACCGGCTGTAGCAGTCGTGAGACCAAGCAAGCGAAAGAAGAAGCCGTCTCCATTGCCTTAACGGAGGCCGCTGAAGACGCCCCTGTGCAGATTCTGATGGCCGGGAGCTCAACGGTTTTTCCATTAGCGGCGCACATGGCGGAACTGTATCGGACGAAAGGTTTTGATGGCGAAATTGAAGTGAATTCAATTGGCTCAGGCGGCGGCTTTCGACGGTTCTGTGACGAAGGTGCGAGCCACATTGCCAATGCCAGCCGCCCGATCAAGGACGGTGAGATGGAAGCTTGCGCAGGCATTGGGCGCGTGCCAATTGAATTCCAAGTTGGCACCGATGCGCTCGCTGTGACCGTGAGTCGCGCGAATACGTTTATTGAAACTATTACGCTTGAAGAGTTGGCGCTAATCTATGGCGGGGCTGAAACGTGGTCCGATGTGAATCCAGACTGGCCGCACGAACCCATCATTCGCTTCTCGCCAGACAAAGACAGCGGCACGTTTGACTTCTTTGTCGAGAAGGTGTTTGACAAAGACCCCAGCACGATTCTGAACAGTAATAACCTGCAGGTGTCACATGATGACCATGTACTCACGCAGGCCCTAGAAGTGACCCCATACGGTATTGCGTACTTTGGGTACGCCTACTATTTGCAAAACCGGGATTCACTGCGGGTCTTACCAATTGAAGGCATTGTGCCATCGCGGCAGAGTGCAGAAGACGGGAGTTACTTGCTGTCACGCCCGCTGTATATTTACACCGATGCGAACGTCATGAAAGACACGCCAGAAGTGGGCAGTTTTATTCAGTTCTTCTTGAATCACGTGAATCAGGAAATTGAAGAGGTGGGATATTTCCCGCTTAACGAAGCGACAATCCAAGAATTGCGCGATGTGTTGAAAGACGCGCTTGAGTAGACAACAGAATCCACGAATAGTACGAATAAACACCAATGATTAGTGCTTATTTGTGTCATTCGTGGATTCTGCTTACAACAGCCACCACATGATGGCGGCGGTGAACATAATATCCAGCACGAGCACGGGGGAGAGTAGCGTTTGATCGAACTCTGTGCTCATGCGAATTCGACCCCAAAAATAGGCTGGCACTAGCATCCCCAACACCAGCGCCTCAATTGGAAACGCCAGTAAGTGATCTGGATACGGTGACATTGTCGTCAGCCCCGCCCAGACGATAAACGGCGCAATTAGTAAGAGAAAATCCCCAAACTGAATATCAATTTGTTCGCGGCCCCACCAAAACACGAGGCCCCAGCCAACTAAAGCCGGCACGAGATACAGTGGCAGGTAAGTGGTAAGAATGGTGCTGAGTTCCATGTGTTAGTTTGTCAATTGTCTGAGGATGCTTTTCTAGAGCTCCACCATGCGGATTACTCTTTTGGTCGAGCGTAGTGGTTTGATTTCTTGCGGTTCAGGGTTTGGATTATCAGGAAAGTCTAAGTCATCAGTAATTTCTTCATACCAACGGGTCCAAGCTGTCTTCATGAAAACTTCAGCGATACCACCGATGAAGACATTAATTGCAGCGATGCCGAGGCTTATTGTAATCAGCCAAATGATTTCATCGCTAGCGAGGCCGTCTGAAAATATTCCGGCGACAAATGGGGCGACGAGGGCACCTGCACCAAACGCAGTCCCCCATGTAATTGGTACGACGATGATCAATAGAATAAACGTAATCTTCAGCGCTGAACCAAGATTTTTACGAAAAACATTGAACCCATGCGTTAGTGCTGTGTTCATATCCATGTCACGCAACACAATTCCGCGAACACCAATGGCTTCTATGATGCGCAATGCTAAGAAAAAAGCTGCAAAAAAGAGCAAACCCGCAAGCGTAATAATAATTAGGAATATAGAGGTTTCGGACAGAATAGCAGCAATACTTTCGGAGGCAGATGGGGCGGTAGACGCTTCAAAAAATTGAGGATATAAATCTGCGACAATTCCTAGCACGCTAACGCCAGGAATTGTAATAATGCTTGTCACAATTGCAAAAATGATGCCTATGACGATATTAAGCCTAATAATGCGCCACATGTAACGTTTGCCAATTGCTATCCCGGATCTAAGTGAAAGTGGCGTCGACTCTGAATTGGCTCGATATCCAATGTAGATCAGTGCACTTAGAAAAAATGGATGGAGAAAGAAACCGATTACAAAAATAAGAATAATAGCTGCAATGAGTAGACCGAGAGACCACGTGTCATACTGAGATTGTGCCAACAAAATGCTTGGGTCAACAGTCTCTACGTCTCCATTCAGCATATAGTTCGAGTAATCGGAACTAGGCAGACCATACCCACCGAAGAACGCGACAAACAGTCCCCACAGCCATAATTTCTTATGCGTCCAAGTCGTTTGAAGCGCGTCTTGAATAATGCTTTTGTAGTTCATCCTTTCTTTCTCTTGCAGACCCTCTATCCTCTAAGTGACATACCTATCTTAGTCGCATTTCCTTAGAGAGTGGCATTCCCAATGCTAATTATCCATTACATCTTGCTGATATTGCGGATATACATCTGTCACCTGTTCATACCAGCGGGTCCAAACGGTCTCTGTAAACGTGGTGAATATCCCAACGACAACGGCGTATATGAGCAAGATGCCAATGCCGAGTAGTCCGGTCAACGCTAAGACGGACGCCATATTGCCTTGTACTGCGGTGATGGTAGCTAGCATTACGACGCCAATGACCATCATCGGAATGCGCAGCGCGATGTTGATGCCTACGCCAATGGCAAATAGCATGAAGAGCAAGATCAGCACAGAACCAATATTGCTAAACAGCACTTGCCCACCGCGCTTGATCGCATCGATGATGGATAAGTCTTCAAGAATGAGCGCCCTGACGCTGACAAGTTTCAGCAGGCGCAGCAGCATCCAAGCGATTGTGAAGATGCAAGAGACGGCGCACAGAACCGCGACAAAGACACCGCCAGTGTCTTCAAAGGCAGTTTCTGCGGCAACTGCAAACTCGTCTGAAAGCCGATCGGCACGTCCTGCCGTCATGTCGATGATGTCGTTGAATAAGATTGGGACGACATCGCTCAACGTCAAAAGTGGAACGATGAACAGTCCTGCCAGTAGCAGAACTGGCAACCCGAGAATGATGTTATGGATCAAGACGCGCAGAAAATGCGGCTTGCCAAAATGCCATGCGCTCGAAAATGGGTAGGGATACGTTGTGACATGATGCTGATGCGCCATGGAAATCAGACCAGTTTGCAACAGGGGGCGGGCTAAGAAGGCGGTTACGACTA
>JAHDIM010000046.1 GCA_020630805.1 Anaerolineales bacterium | reverse complement strand
AAACGTCAGTCCAGATGCCATCATGACCCATTCGCTGGAAAAAAGTTCGATCACAACCCAAACTTCCGCATAAACTTGACGCAAATGTAGCTCCCGCCACCAATTAGCGTCGCGATGATTGCGACTTGGAGCAGGGTGCTAACTTCAATCCCGCCGCGCGGATCAAGGGTTTCACCAATGACTGCAATCCATGCCCCGAATGCTGTCAATAACCCACCAACAGACAAGAAGTTGGCGATGGTGTAAGCTAAATTTTCAAATTCTAGAAAAGCGATTGCAAACAGAATGGTTAGCGCTAGTGCGGCAAAACGGACTGCAATTTCAAGTTCCATACCAAACACTAGAACAGTCTGAGGAACATTCGAATTGCTGACACTACAATTACAACTAACAATAAACGATAGACCCACACTTGGGCCCAGTCTTTGGTTGCAAAACGCGCCGCAAGCCAAGCGCCAGTCATTGCGCCAACTGCTAATAGCAAGCCCCAAGTCCAATTGATTTGATCGTTCCAGATGAACAGGGCGACTGCAAAAACGTTGTAAAAGAAGGACAGCCAATTTTTGATCCCATTGGCGTTGATTAGATCAAAGCCAGCGCCTAAGACGAGTGCTGCCAACCAGAAAATCCCGGCACCCGCTTGAATGAAGCCACCGTAAACCCCCATCAAGAAAAATACTGGGTATAGCCACCATTTGAGTTCAGGGGTTGTGTCGGCCGATGCGACCAGCCAACGTTTTGGCCGCGCAATCACAATGAAAAATACCAGTACCAACATGGCGCCAATGGCAATGGACATGGCGCGTTCATTGAGATCCACTGCGATCTGAGCGCCTAGCAGCGCACCAATAACGGCTGGGATTGAAATTTTCCAGGCCATTGTCCAGTCTATCCGACCTTGTTTGGCGAACGTCCAAGTGCCCATTCCGCTTTGTAGGACAACAGAAACGCGATTAGTAGCATTTGCAACGCCTGCAGGCAAGCCCATGAAAACAAGGAGTGGAATAGTAATCGCAGAGCCACTTCCGGCTAATGTATTGATGAAACCCGCTAGGATTCCCGCGCCAATGACTAAAGCGATGTCTGCAATTGAAATGTCCAAAAGTGTCTCCTAGTGAATGACGGTACCGTCATTCAGCGTCCCAATGAGCGCTTTTTCAATGTTTCCGGCAATGCTACCGTTGAAAATACGAATAGAAAGATCTGGCACGTTGTCAATTAGCTCAAGCATGCCTTCGACTTTTGACTGCATTCCACCAGTCACATCGGTTGCGGCGGAGCCGGCGACTTCAAATTGATCTAAGGTGTCACGCGTGATATCAGTGACAAGTTTTCCGTCTGGGAAATGTGTCAAGACCCCATCATCATTGCCAGCTAACAATATTTCAGTTGGGCTAAGTTGCTCAGCTAAATATGTAAAAACGGTCTCGGTCGACACAATTGTGCCGCCAAGCAGGTCATCAATGCAGACATCGCCGTGTACAACAGGAATTAGCCCGTTGCTTAGACTGACAATGATTGGTTTCAAGGCCATGTCTACGATGACACCATTTTGCGCCGTAGCTGAGGCCGAGGGTAGGATGTGAATTGCGGGTACATTTGCCTTTCTTAGGGCATCGATGGTGTGTCGATTCAAGGTTTCGGCTGCTTGCGCGACTTCACCGAATCCTAACCATTGCTCGGCTGAACGCACACCGTGCTTTGTATTGTGTGCCTTTGCGGGTACATGCCCAAATGAACCTGACCCATGTCCAATGATCAGTTGCATGTCAGGTTGTGCGTCTAACGCGGCACGGATTTCTTGCGCAATCTGCGCCAGCCGGTCTGGCAAGACAGTGTTGGGCGTAAATTTATCGGTGATTAGTGAGCCGCCGAGTTTGAGAAAGATCAATTTGGACATTAGTTGACTTGGGTGTGAATGACTCGCGTTGCGCCAGCGTTAGTAAGTGCCTCTGATACAGACTTAATTGCAGTTGGTTTGACCAGCGCAATCATATTTCCACCAACACCTCCGCCAGAGAGCTTTGCACCAAGAGCACCAGCAACTTTTGCCGCAGTCACTAAAGCATCCAGTTCAGGGCTGGAGACGCCAATGTGCTGTAGTGTGACATGGTTTTTATCGAGCAATGGCCCTAAATCTGAAATAGATCCAGTTTCGATCGCCGCTTTGGCTTGCAATCCAATCTCTGTGATCTCGTCAAAATAGGCTTTATATTGCGTAATTGCTTGGGTGTATCTTTCTCGGACGCCTGCAACCGCACGCATGGTTTCGCTAGCAACACCAGTATCCGCAATGAGAATGTCAAATGGCGTTGCGCATTTCATGGGTTGTAGCGTTTTGTCTCTAATAAACCAAACAGGCTGCGCATAGGCAATTACCGTGTTGTCAATTCCAGATGGGGTGCCATGAAACAGCTTTTCAATTTCATAGACTAAGTCAGATAGCTCATTTGTTGCCAACTTGTGTCCCATAGCTTCAGCTAATGCTTTGAGTAGGGCGGTAGTAATCGCTGCGCCTGACCCTAATCCAGCGGCGATTGGGATTGTAGAACTTAGTTTGATATGAAAATTTGGCGGTGTCTTGACGCTAAGATGTTGCAATAAATTGTTCGTTGCCAACGAGATGGGGTGGGTCAGGTCTATATTTGTCCGAATCTGGGTATTGATATCAATTGCATCGACTGTGATGCCGCCAGAATTCGCTGTGTAAACCTCAGCTTTCGCATGCACACCTGCAACTGGACAAGCAATTGCTGGCGTGCCATAGACGACCGCATGTTCGCCGGTCAGAATAAATTTTCCCGGCGCGGTGGCAACAACTATTGGCTGATGAACAAAATCGTCGCGCATACTAGGCCCCAAATTGCAACCGTAATAAACAGCGGACGGTCTCTCAACACCAATTCATCCGGTGCACCACCTTCGCCTTTGACATGGATGAGATACATGTAGCGCGCAATTCCATAAAACACGAATGGAATTGTGAGCATCATGGTGTGATTATCAGGAACGTTCGGTGCACTAAAGGTGTAAATTGAATAGCTGACAAGCGTGCTCGTCGCAACAATGGCAATTAGCCAATCAATGAATTCAAGTGAGTAATCTTCCAGAACGGCGCGTGTTTTACCAGTGCCTTGCTGTGCCAGTACAAGCTCATGGCGGCGTTTGCCGAAGCCAATAAACAGTGCGCCAAGCGTGACACAAATATAGAGCCAAGGTGAAAAGCGTTCGACATCAATCAGAACGACACCGGCGGCAACGCGTAATACAAATCCGGCAGCAATTAGCATGACGTCAATCAATACAACGTGCTTCAACACAAACGAGTACGCCAAATTTTGGACGTAATACAGCGTAATAATGATGCCGAACCACGTGTTGAACATAAATGCCAACGGAATGATGATGACGGGAAACGCAATTGCCATTGCCTGGGCAACGACTTTGCTAACTTCGCCAGCAGGAATGGGGCGGAAGCGTTTGGTCGGGTGCAGCTTATCTTGTTCAATGTCTGCTAAGTCGTTGACCAAGTAGACAGCACTGCTAATTAGCGCCAAGAAGACAAAGGCAATTAAGGTCCGACCGACATAGACTGGTTCAAAGAATTTGACGTCAAAGACTAATGCTGCAAAGACTGCTGCATTTTTGTGCCATTGGTGCGGACGGAGCGTTCTAATGATTGGAGGTAACTTCATCAGTTTTATTATATGTCGAACGCCGTTAGAATTTGCAGGTGCCAAAAAATAAATCCCGATTAGATAAATTATTAGTAGAACGCGAGTTAGTTGAGTCGCGCGAGAAAGGTCGTCGTTTCATCATGGCTGGCGAAGTGCGAGTGAATGGTCAAGTGGTTGACAAGGCTGGGACACTCATTGCTAATGATGCTGAAATTGAACTAACGGCGAAGCCGCGATTTGTCTCTCGCGGGGGGGACAAGCTTATGGCTGCCATGGAGGCTTGGCAGCCCGATCTTGTTGGCAAAATTTGTGCCGATTTTGGATCTTCGACAGGCGGATTTACCGATTGTATGCTCCAACATGGTGCAACGAAGGTTTATGCCATTGACGTGGGCAAAGGTATTTTGCACTGGAAGCTGAGAAGTGATGCGCGCGTTGTTGTGATGGAGTCTACAAATGCGCGTTACATTGAGTCGTTACCTGATCCAGTTGATTTACTAACGATTGATGCCTCGTTTATCTCTTTGGGATTACTGCTGCCTGCTGCTGCCAGCGTCCTTAGAGAGAACACAGGCATGATATTTGCGTTGATCAAGCCGCAGTTCGAAGCTGGTAAAGATGCAGTTGGCAGGGGCGGTGTGGTTCGGAATCCGAAGTCACGCAAACAGGCAATTCAAAAAGTCTTAGATATTGTAGAGGCGCAAGGCTTGGCGGCAACGGGGCTGATTGAGTCGCCGTTGAAGGGTCCAGCGGGCAACATTGAGTATCTGGTCAAGATCACTCAGCATGCTGGTCAGCATCAGGGATCAAAGTTACTTGGTAATTTGACGACTGTTTAGTTAGTCTTCGAAACTATCGCGGATAGCCTCTTGCCACACGTCGAGGCTGTCTGCTTTTGTCTTGAGTGACGGGAAGTAAAGCGAAATGGTTGTGCCTTTATTTGGCGCCGATTCAACTTCTATCGCACCAGCATGGCCCCGCATAATCCCAAGTACAGCGGCCAAGCCAAGACCGTGACCTTGACGCTTAGTCGTGAAGAATGGATCGAATATATTTGTTTCCGTATCTGTGTCCATCCCCATTCCATCATCGCTAATTTCAAGACAGACATAAGCACCAGCATCCATTGTCTGCCCAGTGATGGGGTTGACTTGTGCAGCGAGTGGATCAACAAACGCGTTCGATGTTGAGATTGTGATGGTCTTTGCTTTGGCGTCAATTGCATTTTCTACCATATTAAGTAGAACCTGACGCAATTGCACTTTGTCTGCAGAGAGGGTTGCTAAGTCTGTGCTTAGTTGTGTCACAATCTCAACACTTTCTTCGGACCCCGCAGCCAACATGTCTAAGGCCGGTTGCGTTTCCATAATAGTGGTGTTCACGTTAAATTGCGCGAGATTGAAGCGTGCATGGCCTGAATAGGCGAGTAGTTGGCGGGTGACTTCAGTCGCACGCTCAGCTGCCGTAAACGCCTTTGTAATATGCCGAGCTGCTTTTGAATTTTCTCCAACAATGCGCAATGCGATATCATTCTGCGCCATCATGCCGACTAACAGATTATTGAAGTCGTGAGCAATACCACCTGCCATCAAGCCTAACGTTTCTACGCGTTCCAGATGGTTGAGCGTTTCCTGCGCTTCCTTCAATTCTTGAATGTCGTCCAGAATAAGTAAGATTGCATCTTCACCCGCATAATCAAACTGCCGAGCTGCGCCCCGAAACCAGAGTGTTTCTTTTGTCGCAGTTTGGAGTCTCAATTCATGATTGACAACGGATTTTTGTTCTAATACAGCATCAAGGAGCTTGATATTTTCTGCGTCAGACATGAGCAACCGATCACGTAGGGCGGCTTTCTCGGGCAGTTGAAAATCGAGAGCAAACGTTGTTTGGGCCATGATGTTTGCCCACAACACCTCAAGCTGAGGTGTTTTTTTACAAATGAGAACATTACCAGGGATGGCCGTCACAATTTCATTAAGCCGTTGCCGGTTGTCTTCAGCTTGCCGTGCGAGGTTGTCATTCTTGGAGACTGTTGTACTCAAACGGTTGAGTAGCCTATATAGCGAAAACAGAATAAGCCCACCAAGCAAGGTGATCTCAGCGGTGCGGATGGCCCAGGCAAGCGGACGATTAACAAGATAAGCGCTTGTGCTGGTGTAATCGATGGCGTCTGCACCAAGTGAGAACCCAAAAAAAGCGAGAATACCGACCGATAGTACAATGACGCCTATGCCGGCACGGATGTCGAAAATCAGTGCCGTAGCGAAGACCGCCGCAAGCAAATACAACAATCCGCTGCCGCTAAGGCCAAAGTGCCAAATGTCTTCAATTGCGATGGCAAGGCCGACTAAAATTAGAATGGAGCCGCGGATGGAATTGGGCAATCCTTTGAGAAGTTTAGCGAGACCCAGTAAGATTATTCCCGCAGTAAAAACGAAAAGAGCGCCCCAGAGTTCTTGGATCACAGTCTGATATATCGCAATGGCATACATCGGGACAGCAATTACAATTGCAAAACTCAACATGTACTCAACAAGTTGAGTTTGTTCAGCCACTAGGATTGACTGAGCATCTGATCTCTTTTTCCAAAAAGCTGGGAAATTCGCCATATTACTGTAATACTCATAGGTATTCTGCACCAGTTTACTAAATGGTGCAGGCACAAAACTGTTTATACCACTTTATTTGTAATAACTGAAACTAATTTGTAACCAAAATATAACCCAAATTTACCTTTATGTACGAAGAGCTTTCAATCACAAAAACTTTACTTCAACGACTGCGGCGTTTGCGAAAACTTGAGCAAATGCAAGCGTTGGATCCAATTGAATTTGAAAAGTATGTCGGGTTGCTTTTCCGTGATGACAATTGGGAAGTATTCACAACGGTTTCTACAGGTGATGAAGGTGTTGATCTCTTTGTGCGCAAAGGTGACCACACTGGTATTGTGCAATGCAAGCGCTATGCAGGCACTGTTGGACAGCCAGTCGTGCGTGATCTATATGGGTCCATGGTGCATAACCAAGTCAACGAAGGCTGGTTGGTCACCACAGGCAATGTCTCGAAGCAGGCTGAAAAATGGGCTTCAGACAAAATGATCAATCTTGTTGATGGTAGTGATCTTGTCGCATGGGTCAGTAAAAATGCCCGTGTGCAAATGGATTCATCCAAAGCCTTCGCCAAAGGCCCTAAAGAGCGTGCGCAAACAGGACGCGTTGACAAAAAGCCGAATGACAATCGTTGGATGATGATGGCAGGGGCTGCAATCGCTATGGTTTTATGTTTGACTATTAGCGTTGTCGCTGCCCGTCGGATGTTGACTCCAGACAACTTTTATCAGGAATTTGATGATCAACTGGCGGCAGCGGGTACTTCCACTGCGTTTGCACGTCAGGAAGAGCGTTTAGAAGTGCAGGGCGGTGATGAGGTTGTTGAACCAACGCAGACAGCAACCATTATCGTTGCCCAAGAGGTAACTCCGGAAGACGCTGATGGAAACGCTGAAGGCGTTGTTGAGGAAGCGCCAACGGCTACGTTGGAACCGACTGCTGTACCAACAGTGACTCTATTGCCGACATTGGACCTTCCTACGGAAACCCCTGAACCTGATGCAACCGAAACGCCAACGCCCTCCGTGCAAGACCTTGAACGCCATGGCGATGTGCAGTCTCTGCCAGCAAATGTCGGTATTACCGTAGACGCGAATCCAGGGGAGTGGCCACAACAAACGCCTTTCGATTCTGAATTTATTACCTACCAAACATCGACTTGGAATGGATCAGACGATGTTGAAGCACGCTGGATGTCCCAATGGGACGCCAACTTCTTGTATTTCTGGGTGCAAGTTAGTGATGATGCGCACGTGCAAGTAAATGCGGACGAGTCAATTTGGCGCGGAGATAGTCTGGAAATCGAAATCGATACTGATATTGCTGGCGATGAAGCTGACATCAATAGCAATAACGATGATTTTCAAATTATTGTGTCTCCGGGAGACTTTGGTAGCGTTCCTGTAGTGGTAACACGCTACCGTGGGCAGGCTTTGGGCAGCAATGCCAATGCATTTGGACACCAGATTGCGGCTCAGTCTCGTCGGACTGGTGCTGGCTATGATATTGAAATTGCAATTCCCTGGTCAGAGCTAGATATGACGCCAAACTCTGGTACGACCATTGGGTTGGCACTGACTGTGAATGACATTGACGCCATCGGGTCGCGCGATCCTGAGATGAGCAAGTCCAATGTGCCATACCGTGCTTGGCGCCGGCCAGACACATGGGGGCGGCTGACCTTAGACAATTAGATCTAAGAGTGTGCTTAATACCTGTGGCTTATCCAGAAACTCCTTGCTGAGCTTGCGTCTGAAGGTAAGGCTTGCCGCCAGTAACCACCCAAAATTTAGGAACTCCAAACAGAGCTATGTGCATTTGACGGTAATCTCCTCAAATGCGCAACGGTAATTGGGTGATTTTCAGAGTCGGGTGGATGTTTTACTTCCATCAACAAAGAGAATTCACGTTTTTAAACCCTTTCTAGGGGGTCCAGTCTTCAACCTCAATATTTAGCAGAGAATTGACAATGCGTTCGGCTGTTTTTCCATCTCCATATGGATTTACAGCCTGCGCCATTGAGTCATAGAAGACTTTGTCGTCAAGCAGTCGTGTCGTCATCTCAATAATGAGCGCCTGATCTGCGCCAACAAGCTTCACAGTCCCTGCATCAACTGCTTCTGGACGTTCGGTGGTTTCTCGCAAGACCAAAACAGGTTTGCCTAAACCGGGCGCTTCCTCTTGAATTCCACCTGAGTCAGTCAAAACAAGTTCGGCGTTCTTCATCAGATGCACCAGCGGCAGATAATCCAATGGTGGCAAGAGTTTGATATTCGGGACGTCAGCTAGCCATTGTTTTGCTGCACGCTGAACATTTGGATTTAGATGGACTGGATACACCAATTCCACGTCGTTTTCATAACGTTTTGCAATTTCAACGAGTGCTTGGCAAATTTCATCGAGTGGCTCGCCAAAATTCTCACGTCGATGCGCAGTTACTAAGATGATGCGTTTGTCCCAATTGACGGCGCTCAATGGACCAGTTGACAAGTCATAGTTCAGGTCAGCCACGTAGTACAACGCGTCGATCACTGAGTTGCCTGTGACTAAAACGTCTTCTGGTGGCGTTTTTTCGCTCAACAGATTGCCTTTCGAGGTGCTCGTTGGCGCAAAATGACGGTCAGCAATAACACCCACAACGCGTCGATTGATTTCTTCTGGAAAAGGCTGTTGTTTGTTATACGTGCGAAGGCCAGCTTCAACGTGACCCACTTTTACACGACCGTATGACGCTGCAATGGCGGCTGTCATCACAGTGGTCGTATCCCCTTGAACGAGGACCCAATCCGGTTCTTCGGATTTTAGAATCGGTTCAAGCGAACTAAAAATTGAGGCTGCTACGCCAGTTGGCGTTTGCCCAGGCTTCATCACATCGAGATCGTAATCTGGAACGATGCCAAATAGCTGTAATACCTGATCCAACATTTCACGATGCTGACCCGTCACGCAGACAACAGATTTGATTTTGTCAGGCTGTTGTTCAAGCGCTTTTACAATTGGCGCCATCTTAATGCCTTCTGGACGAGTTCCAAAGATTGAGAGAACCTTTAACATGAGATTACGATGCTTCCTTCATGAACGGTATTCGGGTAAAATCGATAGAGTAACGTGCGTTTAACGTAAACCACTCAAGATAATAATTATAACAGCGGGAGACCTCGTGGAAATTGACCACTGAACTCCCGTTTTTTATGTGTTTGGCAAGTGTTCTTTGCCAAGCAAATTTTGAATGACAGATCCTAGAATCCGCAACTTTTGTATTATCGCCCATATTGATCATGGCAAGTCCACGCTTGCCGATCGTCTTTTGCAACTAACAGGAACCATCTCAGACCGGGACATGCAGGCGCAGCTACTGGACAGCATGGACCTCGAACGAGAAAAAGGCGTCACGATTAAGGCGTCTGCTGTTCATATGACCTATGACGCGAACGACGGTCATACTTACGATATGAACTTAATCGATACGCCAGGCCACGTCGATTTTGGTTATGAAGTGAGCCGTGCCCTTCAAGCATGCGAAGGCGCAATCCTAGTTTTGGATGCAAGCCAAGGGGTCCAAGCACAAACCCTCGCAAACTTGTATCTGGCGCTAGAAGCTGATCTTGAAATCATTCCTGTCATCAACAAAATTGACTTGCCCGCTGCGCGTCCTGATGAAGTGACACAAGAACTTGTCGACTTACTTGGCGTCGATCCTGAAGAGGTAATTGCAGTTTCCGCGAAAAATGGCACCAATGTTGGTGCTATTTTGGAAGCCGTTGTGGCGCACGTCCCGCCTCCACCGGTTGAAAAAGACTTGCCAATGCGGGCGCTGATCTTTGACTCACACTATGACAGCTACAAAGGTGTGATTGCCTACGTTCGGGTTGTTGAAGGTAGCATTGGGAAAAATGATGAATTGCTTCTGATGGCGACGGATACGGTGCTGAAACCTGTAGAGATTGGACGGTTTGAGCCAAAGCTTACAACCACAGAGCGTCTGTATCCTGGGACTGTTGGGTATGTTGCCACTGGCTTGAAATCTGTTCAAGAATGCCGGGTAGGTGACACGCTGACCCTCGCCAAATACAACGAAATTGAACCGCTCACAGGCTATGAACCAGCCAAGCCAATGGTGTTTGCTGGCCTATATCCCGTTGACAATGAAGACTACCCAGTATTGAAAGATGCACTGGCGAAGTTGCAACTTAATGACGCTGCCCTAGTGTACGAGCCTGAAAGTTCTCAAGCTCTCAATTTTGGCTTTCGGGTTGGATTCTTAGGGCTTTTTCATATGGAAATTGTCCAAGAGCGCTTGGAACGCGAATTCGATTTGGACATCTTAGCAACCGCACCTTCAGTGGAGTATGAAATCAAGCTAAAGACGGGGGAAGAGTTCACAATTGACACACCGGCAAATCTGCCAGATGAAGGGTCAATTGCTGAAATTCGCGAACCTTGGATGAGAATTCAGATTTTCATTCCAGACGAATACTACGGCACGGTGATGGATCTTGTGACTAAGAAGCGAGGCGTTTTTGTTGAGCAAGAATATCCGGCGCCAAAACGAGTGCTGCTGGTCTATGACATCCCGTTGTCAGAAGTGATTGTTGACTTTTATGATCAACTCAAATCTCGGACGCGTGGATACGCATCTATGGACTACACCTTAGACAGCTATCGTGCCGAAGACTTGGTGCGTCTCAATATTCTGATCAACAATGCGCCAGTCGACGCATTAACGTTGATTGTGCACCGCTCGGAAGCCTATAACAAAGGTCAAGCACTGGTGACTAAGCTCAAAGAACTGATCCCGCGTCAAATGTTTGTGGTGCCAATTCAGGCTGCCGCTGGCGGGCGGATTATTTCACGCGCAAACGTGAAGGCGATTCGCAAAGACGTGTTGGCAAAGTGTTACGGTGGTGACATCTCTCGTAAGAAAAAGCTGCTCCAGAAGCAAAAGAAAGGGAAAAAGCGCATGAAGATGGTTGGGAATGTAGAAATTCCACAATCTGCCTTCATGGCTGTTCTTAAGTTGGAAAGCTAGATGCAAAATCGCGTTAGGATGCTGTTAGGCATCGTATTTAGCGTTGTTGCTGCGATTGCAATTGTTGCCAATGTAGACTGGCAAACGTTGCGGGAGGAGTTTACAACTGCCAATTACTGGTGGTTCATTCCTTCTTGCTTAGCGCTAATCGTCTCGTTATGGGTACGTGGGATGCGCTGGCGGCAACTGTTAGATCGAATTCCAACGCCGACACGTATGTTTTACGTAACCAACATTGGTTACTTTGTTAATAATGTAATCCCGTTGCGGGCCGGTGAGTTAGCACGTATTTATTTGGCAAGCCGCGAAGAGGGAATCACAGTGATGCGTTCCTTGTCGACTGCATTGGTCGAACGCCTCATGGATATTCTAGTGGTCTTTGCGTTTGCATTGGTCGCGCTGCCATTTGTAGAAGGTGACAACTGGCTCTTAGCTGGTGGTCGCTCACTTGCTGCAATTGCAGTCGTTGGTATTTGCGGGTTGTTTGTCTTAGCTGCTGTCCATCATATTGTGATGCCGATAGTGAATCGTTTTACAGAAAGACTGCCAAGGTTTGTGCAAGCTATTGTGAAGCAGCTTGATCATTTTCTGGTCTCAATCCGTGACGTTGGAATGCAAGGCTGGATTAAAGCGTTCCTTTGGACATTTCTCATCTGGACGTTGTCTGGATTGTCTATGTACACCATGCTGTTTTGCTTCCTACCCGAAGCCTCTTGGGTGATGGGCTTAATTGTCATGGCCTCGGTTGCACTTGGTGGTTCGGTACCTTCTGCACCGGCTGGCGTCGGTCTATATGAAGCTAGCGCGATTGCCGGGTTAGCACTGTTCGGGGTAGATACAGAGATTGGTCTAGCCTATGGGATTTTGAACCACCTTATGAATTTCGTGGTGATCAATATTTTTGGGCTAATTGGGTTGAACCGCGAAGAACAAACCCTAAATTCTTTGACTGCCTCGGCATCTGCATTTATGCGCAATTTTCGCAATCGAGGGCAAGCGGCTCAAGCATGAAAATTCTGATTGCGTTGACATACTATCGTCCGCATGTGTCAGGTCTGACAATATATGTGGAGCGCCTTGCTCGGGCTTTGGCGCGGCGTGGTAACACGGTGACGGTGCTAACGTCACAATACGATAAAGATCTACCTCTCGAAGAAGTGATTGAAGGCGTCAACGTTGTCCGGGTCCCAGTCGCTGCGCGCATTAGCAAAGGTGTCATCATGCCAACCATCGGCATAGTGGCGCACCGACTAGTCAAACAGCATGATGTGATCAGCCTGCACTTGCCACAGCTAGATGCAAGCGGAATCGCCTTGCGCGGACGCTGGTTCAAAAAACCAGTCTTACTGACCTATCATTCGGATCTGTTGTTGCCGCCAGGGATTGTGAACCGAACCGCAAATTTTGTGGTCGATGTCAGTAACCATATTGCCGCGCGTCTCTCAGATCAACTTTGTGCATATACAGAAGACTTTGCCAAACATTCGCGTTTGCTAAGCCACTATTTGGACAAAGTTAACGTCATCACGCCGCCAGTGGAGATGGACGAGCCTTCCATTGATGACATCTCAGCGTGGCGGACGAAGCATGTTCCTGAAGGAAAATCGCCTGTTATTGGAATTGCAGTTCGCTTGGCTGCCGAGAAAGGCGTTGAATATTTGCTAGAGGCGTTGCCAAAGATTTTGGCAAAGTACCCAGATGCCGTGGTGTTACATGCTGGGCCAGTAGATCAGGTAATTGGCGAAGATGCCTATCGAGCGAAACTACAGCCCATGTTAGATAAATATGCGGACCAGTATCGTTTTTTGGGAACTTTGAATCCGCAAGAAATGGCGCTGTTCTTCAGCAATCTAGATCTGCATGTCTTACCAAGCATCAACAATACGGAAACCTTCGGCTTAGTCCAAGTTGAAGCTGCATTGTGTGGAACCCCAAGTGTTGCGAGTGCCTTACCGGGCGTGCGGATGCCAACTAAAATGACAGGCATGGGGCGCACTGCAACGCCAGAAGACGCGAATGATCTTGCGACTCAGATGTTGGAGGTGTTAGACAATCGTCGGAAATATTTGCGCCCCGAAAAGCCAATCCGCGACCAATTTTCACCAGATACAACAGCGGCAAGATACGAAGATCTTTTTGAAAAGATGTTGGCGGAGAAAGCGAAGTGAAGCCTACAGATTACGATTATTTGAGCCCACAACTAAAGGCGATGCCTGCATTCCGTGGGTTTCTACGCGCTGTTGAAGCACGGTTCTATCGGGATATTCAATTGGCGCAGCCAGTCATCGACTTAGGGTGCGGTGACGGACACTTTGCATCTGAAACGTTTGATGACCCATTGACTTTCGGGATCGATCCTTGGTGGTCTCCATTGCAAGAGGCGGGTCAATACGGCATTTACGAAGGCTTGGCGCAATCCGATGGCGCCTATATTCCAGCACCGAATGAATACTTTGCTAGTGCAATCAGCAATTCAGTACTTGAGCATATTCCACACTTAGATGAGGTGTTGGTAGAGTTGCATCGTGTGCTGAAGCCGGGTGCGCAGTTTATTTTCTGCTCTCCAAGCCATAATTTCTTACCGTTTTTGTCTATTTCCAATGGCCTTCGCAAGATTGGTTTGAAGCGACTAGGGACTGCTTACGAAGAATTCTTCAACAAAATTTCGCGTCACTACACGTGTGATTCAGCTGAACAATGGATCGAGCGGCTCGAACGGTGTGGGTTTGAAACCGAGCAACATTGGTATTACTTTTCAAAGTCCGCATTGCGAGCGTTAGAGTGGGGCCATTATTGGGGCTTACCATCGCTCATTACAAAGAAGCTCTTTGGTAAATGGATCCTCTGGCCGAGTGACGCCAATTTAGCCCTGACCGACTGGTATCTGCGCCGATACTATGACGAACCATTGCCAGAACAGGGCGCATACGTTTTCTTCATCGCTCGTCGAGTCTAAGTCGTTTTGTAATCGTGGTGCACGATTCTTTACCACCTTACTCCGAATTTCCTCGCCAGCCAGATCCGACATTGTGGGATTGGCTCCAACGCGCAGATAAGGATGTTCCTCAGCCTGCTGCGCCTAAATCCGATTCGTCGTTTTCAACCAAGTCTTGGACGCCACTGTTGCTGTTTGCGCTGTTGGTAATGACGCATTTGGCGTTGCGTAACCTCGCAATTCCACGACCGCTTGGGTATTTTATTTACCTAGCTTGTTTGGGTGGGTTAGCGTACTTTACGTGGAACTCATTAGTCCACGAAGCCTCCGAAGCTACCGAGCCGATAGAAACTTGGTTCCCAGAAGTGCGTCTACCCCTGTTTGGCGCGGCATTAGTGATGATTGTTATTGCATTCCTGTGGCTGCCAAATAATCAATTTACTGCGATGGGGGCACTTGCTTGGCTAGGGTCAGTTGCGTGTTTTGTAGCAGCAGTTTGGCAAGTTGGTGAGCAGCAGGAAACACCACAATTTTCTAACCAGAGCCTAGGGCGCTGGCTTTTGCTAGCAGGGTTGTTACTCGGTGGCTTTCTACGGTTCTGGCAGCTAGATCAAGTGCCAGTCGAAATGACCAGCGACCATATCGAGAAGCTGGTTGACATTCAAACCTTGCTCAGCGGGTCGCGTCCTATTTTTATGCCGATGAATGGGGGGCGCGAGTCACTTCAGTTCTACCTAGCGTGGCTTGCAATTGCAGGTTTTGGCGCGCCAATCGCACACATCACGCTCAAAGTAATTATGGCAACGGTGGGCTACCTCACCTTGCCAATTTTGTATTTGATGACTCGGGAAGCTACTGAAGATGAAGGCCTAGCAGGCGGCGCAGTGTTGCTTTGCGCACTGGCTTGGTGGCCCAATGTCATCAGCCGGAACGGATTACGATTTCCATTGGCGCCTTTTTTTGCAGCGTTGACAGCTTACTTCCTCATCAAAGCCATCAAGCGGGACAGTTTCAATGCCCTTGTGTTAGCCGGCGTTTGCTGTGGATTTGGCCTGTATGGCTACACTGCCATCCGCATTATGCCGGTCATAATGGTTGCAGGGGTAGTACTTGCCTGGTTCCATTTGCGCGAGAAACTCCGCGTTGCCAATATCGCTTACGTTTCCACTCTTATGGCTGGGTTTGTAATGCTATTGCTGTTTGTTCCCATGTTGCGCTACAGTTTTGATGACCCAGTTGGCTTTTGGCATCGCACGTTGACACGCATGACTGAGTCAGAGGCGGGATACGAGACAGCAGCGGTTATGACCCTGCTAGGCAATATTGGCCGCGCGCTGACGATGTTCCTTGACCAACATGATCTGGCTTGGTTTACAACACCCGCTGGCCAACCAGCGTTAGATTGGCTAACCGGTTCGCTACTGTACTTTGGCTGGACTGTTTCGCTGGTGCGCTGGATCAAAACGCGAGACTGGATCGCTGGATTTCTCACGGTGAGCTTGCCGTTGGCCTTGCTACCTTCCATTTTGGCACTGGCGTTCCCTTCAGAAAACCCATCCGTCACCCGTGCAGGCGTGGCGCTACCGTTCGTATTTGTAATTGTCGCGATTGGCGCAAAGCAAGCTTGGCAATTCCTGAGAGAAGCCCTAACGGGACATAAAGGGCTGCTAATTGCCCGATTAGTATTTGGGATTGGAATCGCGTTTATTGGCGTCAGAAATTACAATATTGTTTTCAACAACTATGCCAGTCAATATGCATCAACTGCGCCAAACACACGTGAAATGGCAGGTCATATTGCTGGATATATCGACTTTGATGGTACGTGGGAGACCACTTGGGTCATCGCCTACCCACATTGGATTGATACGCGAGCCATTGGCTATCAAGCTGGCAACCCTGATTGGCATAATGTCATCTTGCCGGACACCATCATGGCAAATCTTGTTGAAATTAGTCGCGTTGAAAGCGAAACGAAATTCTTTATCCATGCTGTCGCCGACACAGGCGCTTTGGATATCCTAACGCAGCTATTTCCAGACGGATTTAGCGACCGCATTCCATCAAAGCTTGGTCCTGACCGGGACTTCATGATTTATTACGTACCGTAACGTGTCTCCAGACGAACCAACACCTCAAGACCCGCAATCAGAAGACGCGCCAATTTCCCCCACTCATGATGATCATGTAGTGGAGAACTCTTTTGAGATTTCAATTGAAGATGGCGACGACAGGCTAGATTATTCTGATCCGGATGACGCCGCGGATACTTCTCACGAGAGCATTGAGGACGACCGTGTTGATGTATCGCTGCAAGATACAGCCGCCCCTATAGGGCCGGAAGCAGATCAGTCACTATCAGACTCAGTCGTGCCAGCTTTTGAAGCGCCAGCGCCTCCCGCTGATCCCATTGCTCCAATCAATAAGCATCGTCTGATCCAACGGCCAACTTGGACAACGCGTTTCCTACTAGCTTTGATCCTTATCTCAGCGGCATTTGTTCGGTTTCGGGGTATTGAATGGGACTCAAACACCCATGTGCATCCTGATGAGCGGTTCCTCACGATGGTGGAAGCGAGCATTGAACCAGTTGAAACGTTCGGACAATATTTCGATACAACGATCTCTCCTCTGAACCCAGCCAACAGAGGGCATACCTTCTTTGTTTATGGCACCGCACCGATTTTTATTGTGCGCTATACAGCTGAGGCCCTCAATACGGTTCGCGGCACGCTAGCGGTTGCCGAAAGTGGGTGGCAAGCCGATTTGTATCAATCCTTATTTGGACCCGAGGCTGACACGCTAATTTCTCGGTTTGGGACCAACTATAACGGCGTGCACTTAGTGGGGCGCTGGCTTTCAGCCCTGTTTGATCTAGTTACAGTTTGGCTAATGTTCTTTGTCGCGCGTCGGTTCTATGATGATCGCATTGGGCTTTTGTCATCTGCATTCTATGCTTTTGCAGTTAGCCCGATTCAACAAGCACATTTTTGGACAGTCGATTCGTTTGCCACAACGTTTGTCGTGGCAGCATTATATTTTGCCGCACGCACGCTAGATGAACACCGTTGGCGGAACTATGTCTTCTTTGGAGTCTTTCTAGGGCTAGCTGTTGGCTCGCGGATCAATGTTGCCCCATTGGGCTTGGCGGTCGCGCTTGGGGCCCTTGTCTATGTCTGGCGTTACTATCGTGTTGCTCCACATAGTGCAAAATTCACACGCAAAATGTGGATGGGGATTGTTGGCGTCGGAGTAGCTGCCTTCATTAGTTTGCTAGTCTTTCGAATTGTTCAGCCGTACACATTTGAAGGGCCTTCCTTCTTCAACTTCTTGCCAAGTGAAACTTGGCTGAATAGCATGACCTCTATTTCGCACCAAATGAGTGGCGAAGTAGATTTTCCTCCTAACCATCAATGGGCCAATCGGGCACCATACCTGTTCCCACTTGAAAATATGATCAAGTGGGGCATGGGCTGGGCGCTAGGTCTAGCAGCATGGGCCGCGTTTGTTTGGGCGCTCTTGCGTATGTCTAGCGGGCGTTGGGAACGTCATCTCATTCCAGTTGTGTGGACCGGACTTTACTTTGGGTGGCTAGGTCAACAATGGGTCAAGCCCATTCGCTACTTTTTACCAATCTACCCGACATTGATTATGTTGGCCGCTTGGGCGCTGATCACCCTCTGGGATATGTCGCGAAATGCGGAGCCCGTTGATGCACGCACAGATGTTGGATTCCCGTTTAGCCTTGCTGCGAAACTAAAGACAGCCGAAGCAAAAATTTCCGCATTTATGGCGCGTAGTGTCATCATGCGCCCGCTTACCTTGCTGTTGCTTTTGGCAGTCTTAGTTGGGAATACCGCCTGGGGCTATGCCTTCAGCTCAATTTATACGCGACCGCACCCACTCGTTGCAGCAACAGACTGGCTGTATGAGAACGCGCCTGGTCCTATCAATTTGAAAATAATGCAGGAAGGTGGGTCAACTTCACAGCCGGTTCCACTGCCAACTGATTTTCAAATTCAAGACGATGCAACATATACAGCGCCATTTACGGTGAAAGTAGATGGGACGCTCCAGTCCGTTCAGTTTGGTTTTGTCGGCGAACTGGCACCAGATCCGGAAGACGAAACTCTACACGTTCAAATTGCCAAACGTGGGGACACCCTCAATATTCTTGGTGAAGGGACAATTACTCGAGATTTTGTCACCACAGCAGACCGTCGCGGTGTGCCAGACTTACGCATCGATTTTCCAGCACCAATTCAACTGATTGCTGGGGAGTCATATGTGATCATCATGCGCAGTGAAAGCGGGCCATTCCGCATTGTTGGTGTCAACATGATCAATGAGACACCTTGGGATCTAAGCTTACCGCTGCGGACTGGTGGATTTGACCCCTTCAACGCTAACCAACGCATTTATGGCGACAATGTGCTGGAGATGTACTGGGAAGACAATGAAGACAAGCGTTTGAACATGTTCAATGCGCTTGAAAACGGGGATTACATTGTCATCAGCACCAATCGCCAATATGGCTCACTAGCGCGAATTCCTGCACGTTTCCCGATGAGTTTGAGGTATTACGATGCACTCTTCTCAGGCGAACTTGGCTTTGCATTAGTCGCTGTCTTTGAGAATGCGCCTGCCATTGGGCCGCTTGTCCGGAGCGACCAATCTGCTGAAGAGCCGTTCACGGTATATGACCATCCAAAAGCATTGGTTTTCCGGAAGACCGATAGCTATTCGTCTTCAAATACGTTGCAGATTCTGCGATCTGCGGACCTTTCAGAAGTTGTGTCACAGAATGCATTTGACGCGACTGCCGCACCATATGCGCTTCAACTGCCTACGCTTGCCGAAAAAGAAGCAGATGCATCAGGAACTTGGATATCCGCTTTCCCACAAAACAATCCACTGAACAGGTCAAATTTGCTGGCTGTCATTGGCTGGTGGGTTGCAGCATCTATATTAGGCTGGATTGCGTTCCCAATTTTGTTTGCCACCTTAACTGGCTTGCCAGGCCGTGGATATGCGTTAACGCGTACCGGCGGGCTTTTGCTAGCGGCATGGGGAAGTTGGTGGCTAACACAATTGCCGATTATTGAGTTTAGTGCGTTGTCAGGCTGGCTAGCAGCCTTGATCATTGTCATCGTAAGTGGCGCTCTGGGCTTCAGACATGCGACGGCTATTGTGAACTGGGTACGTAAAAAATTCGCGTATATCCTGACAGTCGAAGGGGCTGGGCTCTTGCTATTCCTCTTTTTCTTGTTTGTCCGTTGGCAAAACCCAGATTTATGGCATCCGTCTTATGGCGGCGAAAAGCCCATGGATTTTGCCTACTTCAACTCAGTGTTGCGGACGGCAAGCTTTCCGCCTGCCGATCCATGGTTCGCAGGCGGCTACATCAATTACTACTATTTTGGGTTCGTTCTAGTTGGTGTTCTGACCGAAATGCTTGGCCTAGAACCCGCCATTGCCTACAACCTAGCCTTACCTTTGTTATTTGCACTCACTGGCCTTGGCGGCCTCGGGATTGCCTACAACCTGACGGCGGCGCTTACACAACCACAATCGTCAGCAGAACAAGCAGATGAGACGCCGGAGAGCATGGAAGCACAGCCCATCTTCGCAGGTCTTGTAACTGCGGCAATGATGGTGCTGCTTGGCAATCTAGGCCAACTCGGTACCTTTATGAGCGGCTTACAGCGCGTTGCGCAAGATGTGCAAGGTGTCGTGCCAGCGCTAACTACCATCCAGCAAACAGCGGTAGGTTTTGGGCGCGTGGTGTTCCAAGGTGTTCGCATTCCAACTGGGACTGGGACATGGTATTGGAACGCAACCCGCATTATTCCGGCGACAGCTGGTGAAGCCCAACCGATTACAGAATTTCCACTCTTCACGTTTCTCTATGCGGATTTGCATGCCCATCTGATTGCATTGCCGCTAACGCTGATGGCACTGGCATGGGCAGTTTCCACTGCGCTAGATAGCCAGCCGAAGCGTGGTGCATTGGCTAAAGTGATGTATTGGGGGTTGGGCGGCGTGTCAATTGGCGTGTTGAGTGTTACCAACACGTGGGACTACCCGACTTATTTATTGTTTGGTGTGCTGGGCTCTGTTTTCTTGGTCTGGCGCAAGCATCGCATTTTGCTGGATTTTGAACCTCTGTTTGAAATTGGATGGCGCGCTGCATTGCTATTTGTACTTGCACGGGCCTTGTTCCAACCCTTCCATAGCTGGTACGGCCTTGGCTACACCTCTGTCGAACGGTGGCCAGGCTCGTATACACCGCTGACTGCATACTTGCAAATTCATGGCTTGTTCCTATTCATCTGTGTCACGTTCTTGATTGTTGAATCGAAGCGCTGGTTGCAATCTGTTCGTGTTAGTGAAATTCAGGAAATTTGGGAGAACTTCTCGTGGACAACGGTGCAGGTCTGGGGGATTGTCTATAGCCTTAGCGTCTTGCTAGTGATGACCATTTTGTTCTTGAGTGGGGTGCAGGTCGCAGTTGTTGTGATCCCGCTCTTACTCGTGGCTGGTTTATTGGCACTCGTGCCATTTCAACATCCGGTTCGGCGCGTGCTTTTGACGTTATTGTCCGCAGGTCTAGCGCTGACGCTGATGGTCGAACTCATTACGCTCAGTGGTGACATCGGTCGGATGAACACGGTCTTCAAGTTCTATTTACAAGTTTGGTCGCTATTCAGTATTGTCAGTGGGGTTGCACTTGCGTGGCTACTGTCACGACTAGGGTCTTGGGATGCCTTTACAGCAGCCGCATGGCGCACTGCGTTAACAATGCTGTTTGCGTTCGCGGCGCTTTACACGGTCACGGCAGTACCAGCAAAAATGCGCGACCGCATCTCTGCTACAGCACCTAACACCTTGGATGGTATGGAATATATGCAAACGGCATTCTATTCCGACCAAGACCAAACGATTACGCTCAAGCATGACCATGATGCAATCGAGTGGCTGCAACACAATGTTCAAGGTTCACCCACTATTCTTGAGGCCCAAGCACCGGAATATCGCTGGGGGTCTAGATACAGTATCTACACCGGGTTGCCGACTGTTTTGGGTTGGAATTGGCACCAGCGCCAACAGCGCACGTTGACGCCAGAAACCTTGATTTGGAACCGCGCGACGGACATCCAAAATTTTTACAATTCCACCAATCCGGCAGAAAAGCTTGAAATCATACAAAAATACGATGTAAGCTA
>JAHDIM010000396.1 GCA_020630805.1 Anaerolineales bacterium | reverse complement strand
GCCGCAATATGGTCCGTGCTAATGCCACAACAGCCACCAATGACTTGCACGCCTTGCTGTAACCAACCTTGGGCTTGCGCAGCATAGTCGGCTGGGGTGATGGTGTTTTCAAAAATCCAGTGTGGGTCTTCAAAGTGGCCGGTGTGCGCGTAAATGCCGAGTGGTTTTTGCCACAGTGGCCGGATTTGCGCTAAACAGTCTTGAATGTCGGACGTATCGGTATGCATGATGAAGAGCAATGGGATTTCAAAAGCTGCGCTGGCATTCACCATTTCCGCAACTGTTGCACCTGCCTGACTCTTTAGGCTGCCATCTGTCATCCGTCTGAATGCTAGGCCTGCCCAGACCGGTAGTCCGGTCTGCTGCGCGGCTTCATATGCAATCTGATAGGTCGTTGGATGATCCATCAGTTCCAACATAATCAGGTCTGCGCCTGCATTGGCTTGGATTTGGGCTTGCGCTTCAAAGTTCGCTTTTAGCTCGGCCAACGATGGTTCATTGTCTGTAAATCGATCGGTCGTGATGCCACCTGCAACAAGCACATCTGGCACATCAGCTTGCTCGCGCGCTTCGATGGCAAGTTCAACCCCCCGCCGATTGAGAAATTCAAAGTGCTCCTCCATGCCTGCATCGCGCAGCACATGGCGGGAGGTGCCAAAGGTATTGGAGATCACCATCTCTGCGCCACGCTGAATGTAGTCCAGATGCACGCCACGCACGATGTCTGGGTCAGTCAGCGCGCCGCCGCCGTTCCACGCGTTTTCGACCATCTTGACGCCGCGCTTTTCAATCTCGGTGCCAGTGCCGCCATCGATGAGAATGGTTTCACCCGCGTGAATGCGGGCCATAAAGTTTTCGTATCGTGTCATATGTTTTTTGAGATAGAGGATAGACGATAGGAGATAGAGGTTTTCTATCGTCGAGCGCGTAGCGCGTCCTCTATCTTCTATCTTTCTGTAAGTTCAAATTCGCGTTCGAGGTAAACGAATGGACGCAGCGTGTCCCAATCAAGATCAATGCCTAAGCCGGGTTGATCTGTTGCCTGAACATAGCCGTCTGTGTCGGGTCGGAATCCAGCAGATGCGCCGAATTCGTACTTGTCGTAGGGTGTGACGAGCTCAAAGAATTCGCAGGCATCGTGCGCCAGCATCAGATGCAGGTTGGCAGCTTGCGAGAGTGTGTAGCCCCAGCATTGCAGCTCTACTTTCTTCCGATGCGCTTGGGCCATGCCCATGACTGGCGCGGCAGCAGTGTAGCCCCCCAGACTAGTGATATCAAAGCGAATGCGATCAAAGCAGTCAAGCGTGATACCGTGCCTGATCAAGTCGACATTGGGCATATCATTACCGCCTGGTACGACATCAGTGTCAATTGCAGCGGTTAGCTTTTTGTAAGCACTTAGGTCAGTGTCAGGCATCGGCTCTTCGAAGAAATCCCATTGGCATTTGTCGAGTAGACGCCCCATGCGGAGCGCTTGCTGATAGTTGTAGTTGGCATCTACGTCCAAATTGAAGCCGAGACCGCTGTTGCCATAGGCGTCATGGATGGCCTTGACCAGTTCCATGTCTTCCTCAAAGTAACCTTTGGCATGAATTTTGACTGCGCTGAAATTATTGGCCTGCATCTGCTCGATGTAGCCTAGATACCCATCAATCTCATCAAACAGTGGGCTAGAGGCATACGCCCGCATCCGATGCTTGCTGGCACCTAAGACTTTGTACAACGGCAGCCCGATCTTGCGTGCTTTGGCATCATGCCAAGCGATGTCGAAGAGTGACATCGCATAGTTTTTCAGCGGAATATATTTGGGCTGCATGTCGGCCACGGTTTGCGGCCAGTTGTACATCCCGCGGCCCAGTAAGAATGGCGCGGCGAGGCAGGCACTGTGAAACGCAGTTTGATCAAACTCGTATTCGACCCACATGGTGATGCCTGCATGTCCTTGCGAGCCGTCCGTAAACGTGAGTTCAGCCACAATTAGCGATTCGTACATTTCACCGAGGTGTGCTGACCAACGTTGACGGGGGCTATCTGGACCGATGGCAGAGAGTTTTATGTGTTGAAGTCTTGGCATGAAAAGTAACCGCGGATGGGCGGGGAAAAACGCGGAAGGTTTTTTACGCGGATTTCACGGATCACACGGATTGTGTCGAGTTAAATCCGCGAAATCCAAAAAATCCGCGTACAAAATCAAAAATTAGTTCTTCATCATCTCCGCGATTTGGACGCCGTCGATGTCGCGGAAGGCTTTGTTTTCAGAGATCGATAAATCAGCAGCAAGCGCCGCGGCTTTGCCATATTCAAAGCATTGCGCGGTGACGCGGCAGCTTGCTAGCGCTTGATGCTCACTGCTCAAGCAGCGCCCCGCGACGATGATGTTATCGCCGATTTCAGGCACCAGCGTTTCAAACGGGACTTGGTAGTAATCGTTATACAGCCATTCGGTTTTTGGCTTAGCGCCATAGTGCAACTCGATGGGCCAAGACGAGTTCACAATCCCGTTCGCAAACTTGCGCGTGTTGGCAACATCATCATTGGTCAGGCGGGCTAGCCCCACAATTGATCGCGTCTGGCGCACGCCGACTTCGTTGGCGTAGTCAATGAAGTAGCTGTCTTCACAGCCGGGCACGTTGTCACGCATAAAGTTGAAGAACTCCAACGCCTGATACATCGAGAATTGTTCGGCTTCAGTGTGATCCACCGGATCGGTCACGTCCAAGGCGCGGTTATCAAAGCCGGTGATTTTCGTGGCATTGACCAGAACCTCACCCGGATTGACCGTTGGGAACAGCCACACTTTCTTGCGCAGCAGCGCATCGTGTGCCATCAGCATGTTGACTACTTTTGGCGGCGAGATGGTGTCTGCGCCCCAATACTTGAGGTACTTTGGCATGTCCACATTGCCAACCTTGAAGATCATGGTTGGGTTTTGAATGACACCATTGTTACCTTTGGTCGTTGCTAACCCCATCCGATAGACCACGTCAGCATCTCCACTACAGTCAATAATGCGTTTGCCGTAGGCCGTGGTAAAGCCAGACTTAGTGTGCAGCACCACGCCGCTGAGCGTGTTGTCTTCCGTAATCACATCGATCATTTGCGTGTGCAGTAGCACAGTGACCTTAGCTTCACGCAACATCCCCGTTGAGACACGTTTATAGGTCGCACAATCATGCGTGGCCACCCACGTCTTGCCATAAATTTGCGGATCGGTCAGACCACCTTGGTTGTAGAGCGTGCTGCGGAAGCGCTCGGCAAAGCCAAACACCACTTGTTCAGGCGTGCCCTTGTGCGGATCATCCACCGTCAGATATAGACCGCAGATGGTTCCTGACATCCCGGAGACAGCCGCCCCGCCACAAAACGCCCGCCGTTCGATGAGCAAAACGCTGCGCCCAAGTTCGGCTGCATTGACAGCGGCAGAGATCCCTGCCGGACCACCGCCAACAACAATCACATCAAAATTGCCAAAAACAGGCAGATT
>JAHDIM010000001.1:82868-89705 GCA_020630805.1 Anaerolineales bacterium | reverse complement strand
GGATGGAAGGAGAAACATTGGCGTAAGAAATCATCTTCAATGAACTGCGCCGCGTATTTGTAGACGCTCAAATAGGACTGCATCTTGATGAGATCCGGCGCAACTTTGAGCATGTCCGTAAACTGCAAAAACGGCTGGTCTGCTAATTCAACAAACCCTTTCTGGAAGATTGGCTTCGTGGTCGCTAAAAAGCGACGGTAGCCATCCATGTCTTTCGGATTGCGTTCTTTAATCTGCGACACGTTGAATTCAACGTCATCGGTGTAATCAAATGAGCGTCCGTTGTGGTCAAAAATGCGGTAAAACGGATCACAGCGTACAAATTCGATGTAATCTTCGCGGCGTTTGCCAGCAGCGGCAAAAATATCGTCAAACATAAATGGCGCTGTGATGACCGTTGGGCCACCGTCAAACTTGAACCCGTTTTGTTCATAGACATAGCCACGCCCGCCTAACTTATCTCGCTTTTCAAGCAAAGTGACGTCATATCCTTTTGCTGCCAAGCGACAAGCGGCACCTAAACCACCAAATCCACTACCAATTACAACGACTTTTTCTGCTGCCATGTTTTCTAGTCCTACGTTTATGTCTAGTATTTGTCCAACTTTCAGATCAGTATATCGCCCAGATTTCCAAATGGCAGAGCAAAGCGTTGGCTGTAGAAAGCAGGCCTGACCACTTAAGGTGCGTAGTCTAAATCGATTACGAACGTAAAACCATCGGTTAGGATATCTGAACCATAACCTGCCAATGTCTCGCTATAATCTAGGTAATGAAATTGCGTTCGTATTTATTATTCATTTGTCTAAGTTTTTTCTTGACCGTTTTTGGCTCACGCATTGTCTCAGCAGCACCTGAAGCACAGGAAAATTTATTTCAAAACCCAGGCTTTGAACAAGGCTTTTATGACTGGGGGCCAAACAACCAAGTCCCCAATGGTTGGGATCTTTGGTATGGCACCGCAACCAGCGCCGATGTGCAATCTGCAAATTGGCAAGCCCCTGAAACCAAACTGGTTAGCGATGTCAGGCATGGTGGTAGTCAAGCGCTGCATGCAATTGGGTATCAACGGTCAGTTTGGTTTACTCTTTCACAGACCCTTTATGGCTTGACCCCCGGTTCGGAATACGTTTTTGCGGTTTGGGTGCGGTCTGAAAATCCACAGGCAGAACACCGCCTCAAGATCAACGAACCCACGATGAAAATTCAAGACTCTGGCTACCAACCTACTGAAGTAGGCTGGCGACAGTTGTCGGTGAACTTCGTACCAGGAGCCTCCCAAGTCACAATGACCTTGGAACTGCGCAGTCTGGAAGCCTTCGAATGGTGGATCGATGACATGAGCCTGATTGCCACGGGCCGGACCACAGCCGTGCCAACACGTGTCGTCTTCGCTGCTCCGGTTGCTGCTGCTCCAGCAGTTGGCGCACCACCACAAGCGACCCCAGACTTTGGACCAACGCCTGATCTCGGGCCAACGCCAGACCATGCGCTGTATGCTGCGCAATTGGCCGCAACGCGACAAGCCGCCGAAGGCGTTGTCCAAGTCTCTGCGCCAATTGTCCCGACGCCATTCCTTGTCCCAACGCCAAGTGCAGACGGTTTTGCATATTACACCGTCCAGTCTGGCGACTCGCTTATCCGTTTGGCGAGTTTAGTCTGTGGCCCAACCGTAGCGTGTGTTGAAGCCCTCAAAACCCTGAATGATATGGGGCCTAATGACAACACCTTGGACCTCGATGAAGAGATTATCATTGGCCCAATTGCTGGACGCGAATATTATGTCGTTGAACCGGGTGATACGTTGGTCAGTATTGCCATTCAATTCTGTGGTGAAACCGTTGAATGTTTGCAACGTCTCCAAGACCTGAACAACATTGATGGCAACCTTCTGTTTGCGGGTCAACAGCTCATCATTAGCTCCCTTGCCGACGAAGAAGGCACCACGGCCGAAGATCTCTTGAAATATGCAGAAACCGTTGTCGATGAAAATGCCGAAGTCGAGATTGTTGACGTAGAGCTAACCGAAGAAAATATAGCGCCTACTGAACCTAGCTTGAGCGATGAAGATATACAAGCGACCTCGCTTGCTGAAGCCAATTTCAGCGAGGCAACGCCAACACCAGAAGCGCTCGTAGATGCAACGGCAGAAGATAGCGACACCTTGCCACTTAATGTCCCATGGTGGTTGTCGTTTGGCTTGCTGCTGCTCGGGTTCCTATTCGGCGCAGGCACAACTTATGTCCTGATGAACTTACGCAATCGGAACAATGATGATGCTGACCCGCCGGGCTTCACAAATGCAACCGCAGTAAATGCTGAGGCGGAGAATTCAACATTTACGCCCATTGTGACGAAGACAAAGCCTGCGCGTTATGACATTATCTTGTTTGATATGGCAGGCGTGCTGGTCCAGTTCGATGGCGTCAAACATCTCACACAGTTTACGCAAACCGCGATTAGTGAAGAAAAGCTCTGGGAACGTTGGCTGCACTCCCCGGCTGTACACCAATTTGACTCTGGTCTCATTCCAGTCGAAGAATTTGCCGAACGCGCCGTCAAAGACTTACAACTGACCATTGACTCACGGCAATTCTTGTCTGAAATGGGCGGTTGGTTGAAAGGCGCTTACGATGGCGCTGAAGACTTACTCATCGCGCTCAAAGACACCTATCGTCTAGGCGCATTGACCAATATGAACGTAGTTTATTGGCCGCGCGTTGTAAATGAAACAAATCTGACCGACTATTTTGAAGTCATTTTCGCCTCACATGAGATGGGGGCAGTCAAACCAGACCCTAGTATCTACACCCGTGTCATTGAGTTGTTAGATGTAGATCCACGTCGGATCCTGTTTATTGACGACAACAAACTGAACGTCGATGCAGCCCGTAATGCGGGGATGTCTGCTTTTCAAGCGAAGGAGCCTAGTGGCGCTGCGCAACTTCTCCGCGATCTCGATATTTTGTGAGCGTCGATGTAGAACGTCTTGCCTTTCATGAAGCGGGGCATGTCGTTGCAGCGCTCCAGCTTGGACGTGACTTTGAATACGTCACAATCGAATTTGACGGAGATGTTCCCGCGCACACGCAGTTTTTGGCGCCCCCCAAAACGTTAGCTAGCCCGCTCTGGGCTGAGCGCAGAGACGCCATTGAAGTCGAGATCATGGTGACCTTGGCAGGCACAGTTATCGAAGAGTTGATGTGGCCAACAACACCTGCCAAATTTGGAAAACAAGATCTAGAGAGCGCCCATCAACTTGCACTGGAAATGACGGATAGCGACACTGAGTGTGCAGCTTACCTAAAATGGCTAAGCGAGCGAACGAAGAATTTACTGTCTACCCTGAGCGCATGGCATGACGTTGGGACAGTCGCCAAGCTGCTGGTTGAGAGGAAAATGCTGACGTATGAGGACATTGTTGGTACGCTGGCGGCTTAGAACGTCATCACTAACTCAGGCCAACAGAGATTGCCGTCAAATGCTCATAGATTTGATTGAGTTTCCTAATCTTGGGTGGCTACTAGCAGCAAGCCTTACCTGCGGACGCAAGCTCAGCAAGGAGTTTCTGGATTAGCCATAGTTATTAAACACACTCTTAACACTTAGCTTGATCTACTTGAAGGCTAGTTACCCAATCAATATCGCTTCTTCTGGATACTGAATAAGCTGCTGCGCATTATCCTGACGTTGGGCTACTGCAATCACCACTGTCATTGGCCCTAACCGCCCCCAAAACATCAACAGCATAATAAGCATGCGGCCAAACAGGTTGAGTTCACCTGTAATTCCCAATGACAGCCCACAAGTAGCAAAGGCCGACACAACTTCAAAAATGGTCTGCTCAAGCGTCAAATGCGGATGCGTCAGCACCAATAACCACGTTGCGGCAAATACCAAGATCACTGAAATTGTCAGGATGGCGCTTGCACGTTGACGGGTCCCTCGATCAATCGTGCGACCAAACACTGTCGCACGCAGATCACCGCGGGCATAGCTACGTAGTGACAGCAACAGGACTGAGAACGTCCCAGTAGTAATCCCGCCGCCCATCGACGCTGGTGCGCAGCCGATATACATCATGCCCATAATGAGCAAGGTGCTAGCACTTTGGAGACTCCCAAACTGCGGCAATCCCGAAAATCCAGCAGTCCGGTTAGAAATCGATTGAAATAATGCTTGCATGAGCGCATCGCCTAGCGGCAGGTCCGCAAGCACCCCACCTCGAAACGCTTCTGAGACAAACAGGCCAACCCATCCGAACATTGTCAGACCAATCACAATCCAAATTGTGACGCGCGTGTTGACACTGTAACGACGGCGCTCTTTCCAATCAAGTAACTCAGCAATGACAGGAATGCCCAGCCCTCCAATTAGGATAATGCATCCCATTATCGCCAGAGACACTTTGTCACTCGGGATGCCCTCAAATGGTTGACCATATTTGTCTGTCGCGCCATTGAACAGGTCGAACCCCGCGTTGCAGAAAGCCGAAATAGAATGAAAGATCGCGTAGCCAAGTGCATCAAGCGGCGTGAAGTAACGTAGCCAATTGACCCACAGTAACAACGCCCCCACACCTTCAATAATCAGCACGCCTACAAAGACGCGCTGCAGCAGTCCCATGATTTCAGCCGGCGACCCTAGCCCAAGTGAGTCCGTAAGTGCGAGGCGATTCCGCAAATGCACCTTTCGCCCAAGTGCGCGCAACAGGATCACGGTGATGAACATAAAGCCCACCCCACCAATTTGAATCATGATGAGCAATATGACCTTTCCGACGAAAGACAAATCTGTTGCTGGCACAATTAGAGACAGTCCTGTCACGGTGAGGGCAGAGACTGCGGTAAAGACAGTTTCGGTGAAGGTGAGCGGTGTATCGGTCGTTAGGCTGCTCAAATACAACGCAGCACCACCGAGCGCAATCAAAAACGCCAGTCCAAAGACGAGCTGAATTGCAATTGAAAGAGGGCGTTTTTCATGCGCGTCACTCGCAGAATGATGTACATACTGCTTGATGCGCGCTTTTGCCGAGAGGCGTTTGGCCATTCGTTAGAGGTCAGAAATGCGTTCGATATCGCTGTCTTTCGCAAGTACAACGATGAGATCATCCGCTTCTAAAACGACGCTGGGGCCTGGTGACGTAATTGTGCGGTCTTCGCGTTGAATGACCAGGACGTTCAATCCATATGCGCCGCGCAAGTTAGACTTTGCCAATGGTAACCCCACAAATTTTGCTGGCACGGAAATTTCAGCAATGCTGTAGCCGGGGCTAATTGGAAAGCGTTCCAGCAAATTTGGATTGCTCAGTTCAAGCGCTAAGCGATCGCCTGCTTCCATTTCTGGCAGCACAACCCGGTCTGCGCCAACGCGCAACAAAATATCACGCTGTCGTGCATTTATCGCTTTACTGATGACCTGATTGACGCCAAGTTGCTTCAAGGCCACCGTAATGAGCAGGTTACTTTCAAAATCTGTCCCAATGGCAACCACAACCGTATCGAAATGGGCAATGTCAACGCCGCGGAGAGCATTGTCATCCGTCGCATCTAAGGCAACCACGTGGGTCAGGCTATTGGAAAAGCTCTGCACAATTTCTATGCGATCATCAATTCCTAGCACGTAGTGGCCGTGTTCTTCGAGAGTCAAGGCAAGTGACGAGCCAAAACGGCCCAGTCCAATGACGGCAAATTCATGTGTATGCGGCATAACAATAGAGTATCAGGAAAATACGAGTTTTGCGGACGATTTAGGCAAGTTGCAATAATCGTTCAGTCGCTTCAGTCAGGACAGCATCGTCTTTACAGAAGGCGAAGCGAATCCACTGTTGACCAATCGATTTGTTGCGGTTGGAGAAGAATGCAGACGGCGGAATTGTCGCCACGCCAATCGTTTCAATCAGGTGTTTACAGAATGTCACGTCATCTGCAAACCCAAGTGCAGAAAAGTCTGCCATGATGAAGAAGCCAGCGTCTGGCACATAAGGCTTCAAGCCGATTTTATTGATTGCTGGCAACAATATGTCACGCTTCTGCTGGTAGGTGTTCGCGAGCTCTGAATAATAGACATCGGGCAGATCTAGTGCTGCCGCGCAGCCGTATTGCAGCGGCGAAGAGGCGCAATCTACGGTGTATTGATGTACAAGTCGGACCGCGGCAGAAAGCGACTCAGATGCCACAATCCAGCCAATGCGCCAGCCCGTCATGGAAAACGTCTTGCTCATGCTGCTAATGGTGATCGTGCGATCACGCATCCCAGGCACGTCGCGTAGTCTAAGATGTTGCGCGTCGCCATAGACAAGATGTTCGTAGACCTCATCGACAACGGCAATTACATCCCATTTCTGACACAGGCCAGCAATAACAGTCAATTGTTCCGCCGTAAATACGCGCCCTGTAGGATTGTGCGGCGTATTGAGCATGATTAGCTTCGTCTTGTTATTGAAGGCTGCTGCCAGTTCGTCTGGATCAAACGACCAGTCTGGCGCGCGGAGAGGCACGTAACGCGGAATGCCACCTGCCATTTCAGCATTTGGCACGTAATACTCAAAATACGGCTCTAAGACAATGACTTCATCGCCCGGATTGACGAACGCCATTGCGCTTAGAAATAGGGCTTCGGTAGCGCCAGCCGTCACCGTAATTTCTGTTTCTGGATCAACCGTTTGGCCGTAGAAGCGTTTCTCATGCCGGGCAATTGCGTCCCGTAATGGCCCCGCTCCATGTGACCAAACATATTGATTGTAGCCTTGCTGCATTGCAGTCGTGGTGGCTTCAATCAGGCTGTTTGGACCACTGGTATTCGGATAGCCACTCGAAAGTCGCAACGCCTGATGCT
>JAHDIM010000001.1:71204-82768 GCA_020630805.1 Anaerolineales bacterium | reverse complement strand
GTGCCATACGATGTTAGAACATGCCCCGACCAGCACCAGACAGTTGCTGCCAGCTTTGGAATGCCAACAGGCCAAAAATTAGGGCGAGCCAGATGCTACTGAACGCGAGGAAGCCGCCAATCGCCATAAATGCGCCGGCAGCAACAGACAAGATAAGTGATTTACGCACGCCATCATGCGGGTCATTCAAGATAAACAGATTGCGCGCCACCTGACCACCGTCTAGTGGATACACTGGCATGAGGTTGATGAGCCCCCAAAAGACATTGATAAACATAAGAATGCCAATCAAGGAATTGACGGCCCAGCCAGCCGAGTCAAGTGAAGCATTTGGCAATGGAATAACGCCTAACAAATAATTAGTGCTGATGGTGCCACCAAGCGCAAAGACCAACGCGCAGATAACGCCCGCAAACAAGAAGCCTGCAAATGGGCCAGCAAGCGAAATATAAATCCGTTCAACTAGAGATGTTCCAACGCCCACGCGCCGCCCACCTAGCATTCCTGATGAGGTTGGAACAGCCAAGCCCCCCATTCCATAGAGCACAATAAACGAGTCTTGCCCGTATTGACGCATCATCAACGAATGTCCAAGCTCATGGATCAGAATCGAGATGAAAAAGGCGAATACAACCAGCAGTGTGTAAGTAATATTGCCGCCTGCGCCCCCGAACAAGATTGCAATTAGCCAAAACAGAGGATGCACGCGAACAGGGATGCCAAACACTTGGAAATTCAAGTCATATGGCGTTTGCGGCGGTACAGAAAGAAAACTCATAGATTTAGGTATAGAAAATAAGGGTTAGAACAGTTGAAATTACTCAGCAGTGCACGAAAAGTTCAACTTTTGAGTATTCAGAGCCTCTGCTGCGTAGTCAGGTCAATCTTCGTCTTTTGGCCCAATCCACGCATATGGGTTGTAAGCAATTTCCCAAAGATGCCCGTCTGGGTCAGCAATGTAGCCTGAATAGCCGCCCCAAAAGACTTTTTCGGCAGGCTTTTGCACCGTTGCCCCAGCCGCAACGGCTTCTGCAATGGTTGCGTCTACCTGTGCTTCTGAGTCCACGTTATGGGCTAACGCAACACCTCGAAATCCAGAGCCAGCAGGCGCGATGTCCGCATCTTCTGCTAACGCATCGTGACCATAGAGGCCAAGCCACGTTCCATTCAATGGAAAGAAGGCTACCGTGTCACTCTCTTGTTCAAGCTCGGGAAATCCTAATGCTTTATAGAAAGCAATGGATTTTTTGAGGTCGCGGACCCCTAGGGTAATCATCGAAATGCGTGGTTGCATAGCTATATCCTAAATCAAATGGTGATAGAAATCTGTTAACTGTGGCGTTTCAAATACTGTTCTAACTCAGCGAGCGCAGCGCCAAAGGCTTTGCGCCCTAGCCCAACCCGCATCGCGCCATCGCCATAGTCTAATGATGTAGTTGGCAAGATCAGGACGCCTGCTTCACGGACTAACTGATCTGCATAGGCCGTCACTGAAGGCACGTGGACATCCACAAGGGCCGTAGAACCTGCCACCGGATTGTGCCACGTAAACAGATCTGGCCAGCGTTGGCAAAAGTCGCGGGCCAGACGTTTATTCATTTCAATAATTTCTAAATTACGCTGCTTCAGTTGATCTCGCACCTGCCAAGCAACTTGTGCCAAGAATTCTGTTGGTGCGGGCGGGCAAATACTAGTGTAAAACTTCCAATTTTTTAGGGTCTGATACAGCGCCTTGTCCTGAACTACTAGCCAACCAGATCGTAGACCTGGCAACCCATATGTTTTGGACAGGCCTGACAGCACAATTGACTTTTCATAGACATCCGCTGCGGAGGCCATTGATGGCGTTCCTTGGTGGTTCAAACCGAAGTACATCTCGTCCTGAAAGAGATATAAATCGTGCTTTCGTAAGATTGAAATAAATTCAGCTTGCCATTCTGGGCTAGGCAAATAGCCTGTTGGATTATGTGGAAAGTTGACCACCACCAATTTAGTCTTTGCCGTGATCAGCGCCTCTAGGGCGTTCAGATCTAGGGACCAGTTGCCTTCGGTTGATGTCAACCGCCAGCGCGCCACGTTGTCAGCACCAACAACATGCGCAAACATATTAATGAGCGCGTCATACGCCGGAGAGAGCACAATGACTTCATCTCCTGACGCCAATAGTGTCCGCGCAGTTAGGTAGATTCCCTCAATGGGTGTGCCCAAGATCATGAGATCATCTGCTTGGGCTGTTGCGTATGCAGAGGCCAGTGCAGCCCGCAAGTCAGGGTTACCCGGTGCTTCTGTATAGCCTAAGTGCAAATCACCTATCGCAGCAACCGGAATGTCTGCCATTTGGCATAGTTCAGCCACACTGACTGTTTCACAGTCTGAATTGCAAAGCTGATGCTGCACATTGAACTCATATTGTTCAAAATAGAGCTCAGTTCCAAAAGATTGAATTTCGTTCATTGCAACAGATTTTACCCAACTTAAATACAAAAGCGACCTCATTCGAGGTCGCATCTTGATTACGTAATTAGTTGTGCGCTTTTACGGGAAGCGCAACCCGAAATGCGCTATTACGGTTTAGTGCTCTATGAACACTTCGCCGTTTTCAACACGAATGTTGAATTTATTTTCTAGCAGCCATAGAAACCGATCGCGGTCCCAGCCGTCATCTTCAAACCCAAAGGAGCGCGCGCCATACTCTAAACAGGCGGCAAGGCGCTGCAATTGGGACATATTAAGCCCTGGCATTGGGCGACGACGTGCAGAAGGAATAAGGCCTTCTTTGCCGTTTTCTCGTGCGATTTTCATCCATTGACTGACGGCACCTTCGGTGACCCCTAGCTCAATGGCAATTTGGCGTTGCGTCCAACCGGCTTCCTTTAGCTCTAACGCCCGTAAACGACGCTTGACCTGCCAGTCCAGTTGCTCGTTACCGTTACTCATGAATACATACCTCTTAGTCTAATTACTAATTTTTGTTCAATTGCCGTTAGCTTCACTAACGCTTCTATTACAACATATGAATCTGACGAAAATTCTGACAAGTTAATAAATATCCTGAACCTAAGGCACTGATAATGCATTTATTCATTTTAGCGCTAAATTATTAAAGCCGAGCGATAGCAACAATATATGACGATACCATAGTCGTGTATTTTGGCAATTGTACATAGCTTCTGGTAACCCCATGGTATTAAATCAAACATCGCGTTTAGGATTAGACAGCGCGTCTATACTAACTAGCTTAAACAAAATGGAAACTAAAACACTGAAGTGGACTAATCATTTACGGCTCTTTAGACAGAGCTAAAGCTAAGATGTAACATTTTCCATTGGAAGTACATCTAAGGCTTTGCGCAAATCTAGCAGTATGAAATGTAGATTAGCGTGTCAAATCGGTAGAGTCGCCGGACGTGGTGATGACGTTTTCCAGTATTATGCAAGTGGCATTTCTTTGCCTTTCTTGCTCTTTTGACTATTCGGAGACAGTATCAATGTTATTAGCTGGAGATATTGGTGGGACAAAAACGGTGTTGGCTCTCTATGATGCCAATACTGACTTACGCACCCCACTCCATAAGAAACGCTTTCCTAGCGCAAGCTACGGTTCGTTAAAAGACATTATTCGAGAGTTCTTGCGTGATGTTCCTTCAACCTCAATTGAAGCTGCCGCCTTTGGCCTCGCTGGCCCAGTGGTAAACGGTGCTGCCCAACTGACAAATCTGAGTTGGTATGAAAGCGAAACCGAGATTAAGGATGCATTTGGACTTACAAAGGTCGCCCTCCTAAACGACCTAGTCGCTATTGCAAATGCGGTTCCCATTTTGACAAGCGATGAAACCATCACTCTCAATAAAGGCAATCGCGTTCCAGAAACGAGCATCGCGGTCATTGCGCCTGGTACTGGGCTAGGTGAGGCTTACCTGACATGGGACGGGGCACGCTATCGCCCTTACCCGTCTGAAGGTGGACATGCAGACTTCGCCCCTTCAAGCGCAGATGAACTCGGACTGCTCAACTTTTTGTATAAGCATCACGACCATGTCAGCACAGAACGCGTTTGTTCTGGAATGGGCATCCCTAACATTTATGATTATTTGAAAGCAAGTGGATTTGCGGCAGAACCGCCTTGGCTTAAGGCCCAACTCGCACAAGCGGAAGATCGGACCCCAATCATTGCGGCAGCAGCAGGCAATTGCGCCTTGGCAGAGCGGACAATGGAGATGTTCGTTTCAATCTTAGGCGCTGAAGCTGGTAATCTCGCACTTACCTTTCTCGCAACTGGCGGCTTATATTTAGGCGGAGGGATCCCGCCGCGCATCATTGACTTATTGCAATCTGAAACGTTTCTGACCCCATTTGCTAGCAAAGGACGCTTCGAAAAGCTGATGCGTGACATCCCCATTGAAGTCATCAATCAACCTGAAGCTGCTCTATTAGGCGCTGCCCGCGCAGGCCAATTGCTTCTAGAATAGTAAAAAACTAAATAGTGATCGCATCAACTATGCAATCACCTCTAAAAGGAGACCTACATGAGCCGTACCCATACTCAACTCAAAGCTAGTCTTGGTGCTTACGCAGACAGCATCAACGCTGCTCTTGCGCAGGCCCAAGCCGACAACCTCGTGACACGGATCTGGGATCATGACCACACCGTCTGGAAAGATGATCCAACGGAAATTACCAATCGACTAGGCTGGCTGCATTCACCTGAAAATATGCCCAAAGAAATCGAACGGATTACTGCCCTGCGTGACACACTCAAGTCGGAAGGCTATACCAATGTGTTGCTGATGGGAATGGGCGGGTCCAGCTTGGCCCCCGAGGTCTTTTTCAATACTTTTGGCAACGCAGACGAACTGCAATTAGATGTCTTGGACAGCACAGATCCTAGTCGCGTTGCAGAGTACGACGCCAAGTTAGACCTTAGCAAAACCGCTTGTATTGTCGCCACAAAGTCAGGCGGGACTGCCGAAACACTTTCATTTTTCAAATACTTTTACAATCGCATTGCCGATACAGTAGGCGCTAGTAATGCGGGTAATCATTTTATTGCGATTACTGACCCTGGCAGCAAGCTCGTTACCTTGGCTGAACAATACAATTTCCGCGACACGTTCATCAACGATCCTAACATTGGCGGGCGTTACTCTGCCCTGTCGTTTTTTGGAATTGTTGCCGCAGGGCTAATTGGCGTCGATCTGAAGCGTTTTATTGAAGATGCTGCTGAAACAGCCTGTGCCTGCGCAGCGCAAGACGACAATCCGGGTCTAGAGTTGGGCATCATTATGGGTGAGCTTGCAAAACAAGGAATTGATAAAGTCACCCTCATTGCATCTGATGAAATTGGTAATTTCGGAGACTGGGCCGAGCAACTGATTGCTGAAAGCACCGGCAAAGACAATGTTGGCATTTTGCCAATTACTGGTGAAGACATGGGTGATCCTAGCGTTTATGATGCGGATCGGTTGTTTGTACATCTGCGTTCAGACGGAGACCACAGCCAAGATGCTGGTATTGAAGCCCTGCAAAACGCTGGCTACCCCGTTGTCCGTCTGCGGCTACGCAGCGAATATGACCTAGCACGCCAATTCTTCCTCTGGATGTTTGCAACCGCTGTTTCAGGCGCTTGCCTCAACATTCAGCCATTCGATCAACCTAACGTTGAATCCGCCAAAATCGCCGCGCGCTCAATGATTGAGGCCTATACCGAAAGCGGTGAATTGCCGGAGCTTCCAAGCGTCAGGCTGGGGAATGCCAACTTAGACCTATTTGTGCGCGACCTGCATCAGCCGGGAGACTATGTTGCCATCCAAGCGTATGTGCACCCTACTGCAGCAACAGATGCCGCGTTACAAGCAATCCGGCTAAAGATCCGCGACACATACAAATTGGCAACGACCATTGGTTATGGCCCACGCTTTTTGCACTCGACCGGTCAATTGCACAAAGGTGATGACGGCAACGGCATTTTTATTCAACTTGTCTCACAAACTGCAAACGACCTCGCCATTCCAGACGAAGCTGGCGCAGACGCAAGCGCGATGGGCTTTGACGTTCTCAAAAATGCGCAAGCCCTAGGTGACGCCCAAGCCCTCATCGATAACAATCGCCGCGTGTTGCGCATCAATTTAGGCGCAGATGTTGACGGTGCCCTAAATAGACTAGCTGCGTAAATGATCCAAGCAATTATTTTCGATTTGGACGGTACACTCGTTCAGACCGAAAAGCTCAAGGCAACGTCTTACGCACTGGCGGCAAAAGAACTGTGCCCACACGACATTGACGCAGATGCAGTTATAGAAGCGTTCAAAGACGTTGTTGGGTTACCACGGTATCAAGTAGCCAATGCGTTGATGGAACGGTTTTCACTGACAGAAAAATCTGCGGTGCGCATGGCTGATTTTGGCGTTCAAGAACCATGGCAAGCGTTTGTTCAAGTGCGTCTACAACACTATCACGCGCTTATTGAAGATCCGCAGGTCCTGCTAGACAATCGCTGGCCCCATACCATTGGCTTCTTGAAGCAGGTTCGGGCCGCAAATTGCAAAGTTGCCTTAGCAACCATGTCGCATTGTAAGCAGGCCCATCGCGTCTTGGACACGCTAGACTTGCGTGACAACTTCGACTTTATCGCAACGCGTGATGATGTTGAAGAAGGCAAGCCTGACCCTGAAATTTATGACTTAGTGATGCGCAAACTGGGTGTGCTTTCTAAGAACTGCTTAGCGTTAGAAGACTCACCCAGCGGCGTCAAAGCAGCCATTCGCTCCGGTGCCCACACCATTGCGGTTACAACCCCTTTCACCCGCAAGCGACTTCATCAAAGTGGTTTGTTACCGGACAATCAGATTGTCGACACGCCCCAAGAATTGATGGACGCCGTTGAAATGATTATGCGGCGAGAAGGCATCCACTAACAATAAAGACCTTTACACTCAACTACCTAAGAACAGGAGACACTATTTATTATGGAAATCGGCATGATTGGCTTAGGCAAAATGGGCGGTAATATGTCGCGGCGATTGATTGCTGGCGGCCACACCGTGATTGGCTACAACTTATATCCAGAACCTACTGACGCTTTGGCGGAAGAAGTTGGACTGATCCCTGCATATTCGCTTGAAGAACTGGTCAGCAAATTTACGGGTGAAAAACGCGCCTGTTGGATCATGGTGCCGGCTGGAAAACCCACTGAACTAACGGTTGAAAGCCTCAAAACCTTGTTAGATCCGGGCGACATTATTATTGATGGCGGTAATAGCAACTATAAAGAAACTATGGCCCGCGCGAAAGACGTCAACAAGCATGGCATTGCCTTTATTGATGTTGGAACGAGTGGCGGTGTTTGGGGCTTGGCTGAAGGCTATAGCATGATGGTCGGCGGATCAGATGACGCCGTTGGTTATTTGACGCCTGCGTTAGAAACCTTAGCTCCTGGCAAAGACTCTGGCTGGGGCCACGTTGGACCAAACGGCGCGGGTCACTATGTCAAGATGGTACATAACGGCATTGAATATGGCATTATGCAAGCTTACGCTGAAGGCTTTGACCTCATGCGCCACAAGGAAGCATTTGGCCTAGACATGCACCAAATCTCACAAATCTGGCGCTTCGGTAGCGTCATCCGCTCCTGGTTGCTAGATCTGACGGCCAATGCCCTTTCTGAAGATCAAGACCTGACAGACCTTGACGGCTACGTGCCTGACAGTGGCGAAGGTCGCTGGACCGTGATAGATGGAATTGAGCAAGCTGTCCCAACCCCTGTAATTAGCCTAGCCTTACAAATGCGCTTCGCCAGCCGCGACAACGAAGAATACTGGGCTAAGATGCTCTCTGCCATGCGCGGTCAGTTTGGTGGACATGCGGTGAAGAAGGCAGCCGACAAGTAGAAATAATTCCAACATAATTCGTTATTGTTACGAAGTTTCGGAGTTACGATGTTATATGGCAACAGACCTTGAACAATTCCACAAATCGAAACAAACATACAAACCATGAAAGACATCCTCTCCACCACCATCGTCATTTTTGGCGGCTCTGGCGATTTGGCGCGACGTAAGTTAGTACCAGGCCTGTTCAGCCTGTACCAAAAAGGCCGTCTTCCTGAGAATACACGCATCATTGGATATTCACGTAGTGCCTACTCCGATACCGAATATCGTGCGTTCTTGCGGGGGCATGCCGAAAAATTCGCTAAGGTTTGGAATGCTGAGCAATGGGCTGAATTTGAGCCGAAGCTGAGCTATGTCAGCGGTGTATTTGATGACGACAAGGCCTTTGATCGTCTCAAGATTGCCGTCCTAGCTGGTGATGGCAACCTCGGCAACTGCTTGTATTACATGTCGATTGCACCACGATTTTTCACAAGCGTTGCCCAACAATTGCATGAACATGGCATGGTCCAGAAATCTGATGCTGGCTTCAAACGTGTGATTGTTGAAAAGCCATTTGGGCATGATTTAGAGTCAGCGCAACAGCTCAACCGCGACCTGCACAGCTATTTAGATGAAGACCAAATCTATCGCATCGATCACTATCTAGCAAAAGAAACCGTTCAAAACATCATGGTGTTCCGCTTTGCCAACACCATTTTTGAGCCACTGTGGAATCGGAACTACATTGATCACGTCCAAATTACGGCGGCTGAATCGGTGGACGTCGGCACGCGCGCTGGTTACTATGACAGCGCTGGTGTTTTGCGTGACATGTTCCAAAACCACCTGATGCAACTACTTGCACTGACTGCCATGGAACCTCCTGCCAGCTTTGAAGCCGATGCAGTGCGCAATGAAAAGGCAAAGGTGTTGCAATCGCTGCGACCCATTACGCACGCCAGACTTGGCACGCAAACGGTACGGGCGCAATACGCTGGTTACCTTGACTCTGAAGGGGTACCCGCAGACTCACAAACGCCAACGTACGCAGCGCTCAAGGTTTACATTGACAATTGGCGTTGGAAAGACGTGCCGTTTTATCTTCGCAGTGGCAAAGGGCTCAAGACCAAAGCAACGGAAATCATCATTCAGTTTAAGAAGCCACCACACATGATGTTTCCAATTTCAAATGACTTTGTGATTAGCTCAAACTATCTGGCGATTTGTATTCAACCTCATGAAGGCATTCACTTGCGGTTTGAAGCCAAAGTACCTGACACAGATTCCAATATGGAATCTGTATTGATGGACTTCCATTATTCAGACGAATTTGGCGAGATCATCATGCCACAAGCTTATGAAAAGCTGTTGCTAGAAGCACTTGAAGGAGATGCAACACTCTTCACCCGGAGTGATGGAATCGAAGCTGCTTGGGCGTTTATGGATCCGGTGATTCGCGGACTTGAAACAAAGTACGGCCCGCGGATGGCGACTTATGACAAAGGCAGTTGGGGGCCAGCAGAAGCCGATGAATTACTAAACCGCAGCCGACGCAAGTGGCGGCACGGATGCGCAGAACACAAGTAATTTACAACGAAACTCTCTCAATTTCAGACAAAATCTACGATGAGACGTGAATTTGCACAAAATTCCGTCTCATTTTTGCTTTTTAGGTCAACAATCGTAAATTTTCGGTTTCAATGCGATAATCAAGTTATGATCGAATTTGGTAGAGATATTCTCAATTCAGCAGACAATGCGACCAGCCGCGAATGGCTCGTCACTAATGGAATTGGCGGCTTTGCGTCCGGCACATTAGCAGGCATGAACACACGCACCTATCATGCGTTATTGGTCGCTGCCTTGAACCCACCTCTTGACCGCCATGTGCTCGTCTCCGGAATTGATGAAGAGATTACCTACAAGGATCGGCGTTACAGTTTGTTTGCGAATCAATGGAGCGCAAACGAAACGGAAACGCCGGGCCTCGCCTATTTGGAAACGTTTTATCTTGAAGGCACCATGCCTGTTTGGACATTCCGGATTGAAGATGCATTACTAGAAAAACGTATTTGGATGGCCCAAGGTCAGAATACGACTTACGTCCGCTACACCATGTTAAGTGGATCAGGGCCGATGTCGGTCGGTCTAAAAACGCTGGTCAATCATCGTGACTTTCACACAGTAACTCGCGCACTTAATTGGCAGATGCAATCCAGCCGCGTGGATAACGGTCTCAAAATCGATGCTTTCTATGAAGCGCAACCCATCTATTTACTGAGCAAAGACGCGCAAGTCTGGGCAGAGCATACGTGGTTTCACGACTTCTATCTCGCCACAGAACACTACCGTGGCTTAGACGACCTAGACGACAATTTGTATGCAGCTTGGTTTGGAACCGAGCTAACCGCTGGAAAGTCTTGTACGGTCGTTGCCTCTACGGAAGCAGATCCTGAACTGAACAGCAAGAAAGCCTTAAAAGCGGCGCAAACTCACGAAAAAGACCTACTGAAAACTGCGGGTCTCAAGCGCAACAGTTCCACTGCTCTCCAGCAGCTTACCTTGGCGGCTAATCAATTTATAGTAGATCGCCCTACGCTAGACGATCCAGAAGGAAAAACCATCATTGCAGGCTACCCATGGTTTGCAGACTGGGGCCGTGACACGATGATTGCGCTAAACGGCCTCACACTGATGACAGGTCGCGCCACTGTTGCGCGGCAAATTTTGTTGACGTACCAGCAATTTATAGATGAAGGCATGTTGCCAAATCGCTTTGTCGATGACAACTCAGAGCCAGCCTACAACACGGTCGATGCAACGCTGTGGTATTTCCAAGCCATCTATTCTTACTACATGGCGACTGATGACCGTGAGTTGGTTGCGACCTTATTTGAAACTTTAGAAGATATTGTTCGCTGGCATCAGCTTGGCACGCGTTACAACATCAAGCAAGATGCAGATGGTCTGCTGTTTGCAGGCGAAGATGGCGTCCAACTGACATGGATGGATGCCAAGGTTGATGAGTTTGTAGTAACCCCTCGCATTGGGAAGCCAGTAGAGATCAATGCGCTTTGGTATAACGCACTCAACATTTTGGCGTTCTTTGCAGACGAACTTGAAAAAGATGGCCTAATTTATGAGCGCATGGCAACGCGTGTTGCAGAGGGATTTGAGAAATTCTGGAACGCTGAAATGAGCTACTGTTTTGACGTCATTGAAACTCCAAACGGCAGTCATGATCCAGCATTACGCCCAAATCAACTCTTTGCCGTGTCATTGCCGTTTTCACCGCTCACACCTGAACAACAAAAAGCTGTCGTCGATGCGTGTGCCAAAGACTTAGTCACACCACACGGCCTGCGCTCCTTGTCTGCCCGCCATGCGGAATACATCGGTGACTATGGTGGTGACAAGTACATGCGCGATAGCGCCTACCATCAAGGTACTGTCTGGGGCTGGTTGATTTCACCGTTTGTGCTAGCGCACTTGCGAGTCTATAAAGACAAGAAAGCGGCGAAACACTATCTCAACCCACTGTTGAACAATCTCCAAAATCATTGTGTGGGCTCTCTCAGCGAAATCTTTGATGGCAATGCACCCTATACCCCGCGCGGGGCATATGCACAAGCATGGAGTGTCGCTGCTGCGCTTGAATGCTGGCATACCATTGACCAATATCAACCGCTCTAA
>JAHDIM010000001.1:0-71104 GCA_020630805.1 Anaerolineales bacterium | reverse complement strand
TGTCGCTGCTGCGCTTGAATGCTGGCATACCATTGACCAATATCAACCGCTCTAAAGCGTCCGCAAGCAGAATCACTAGCAATTTCAAACCCGCTCCGGTCAACCGCGCGGGTTTTTGATTTAATACAGTCTATATGACATCACTTCTCCAGCTTTACCCTCAACAACAAGCAGACATTACACTTGAAGGTCTGTATCTCAGCCATGACATCCGTAGCCTCGCGACAGATCAACCTTATGTATATAGCAACTTTGTCACGAGCCTCGACGGGCGCATTGCAGTACCGCACCCAACAAAACCGGGGCTTGTGGTGCCAAAAAATGTTGCCAACGGTCGTGACTGGCGTCTGTTTCAAGAGTTAGCTATTCAGGCCGATATTCTCATTTCAAGCGGACGCTATTTACGCGACTATGCCGATGGACGTGCCCAAGAGATTTTGCAGGTCTATGATGACCCACGCTTTAGTGATCTGCAACAGTGGCGTGCGCAACGGGGACTTTCCCCGCAACCGGACATTGTTGTCATCAGCGCTAGTCTTGAGTTTCCAGTTGCGCCAGAGTTAGTTGCTGGAGATCGGACCGTAATTGTTGTTACTCCTGACACGTCAGATCCACAGAAGCGGGCAGCCTTGCTAGACCATGGCGTCAAAGTGATTACCGTGCCACAACGCGTGACTGGCACAAACTTAGTTGCTGCGTTACAGGCGGAAGGGTATCAATTCATTTACAATGCAACCGGCCCGAAAGTGCTGCATTTGCTCTTGGCAGACAATGTACTGGATCGGTTATATTTGACTCAAGTCAACCGGTTGCTGGGCGGAAGTCCGTATTCTGGCATTGTCGATGGCGACTTATTCGAAACGCCAGTCGATATGGCGATCAACACGATTTATTATGATCCGATTGATGTTGGACAGTTGTTTTTGTCGTATCAGAAAGCCTAAAATGAGGTTCAAGTATTGGCACATCAACCGACTGTCAATCTGCCATAACGAGTCAGGGTCCTACCATCCACTCAAATGACAACTAAATCTGAGCTTATAACAACCCTACAAACGGGCACGCCCCAAGCAAAGCAGGCTGCCATTCGTGACTATGCCGACGTGCTAGACCTTGACGTCATTGCGTTGCTACTGCCCTTACTCACAGACCCTGACTTAGATCGTTTTGCCGCGCGCACGTTGGCGGATGCCGAAGATCCCCGCATTGCACCCGCGGTGTTACAACGCTTCACAGAAGCACCCTCTTGCATCGCATCTTTTTCTACATCGCTCGGTAAACTTGGTAACAGGAATGCCATTCCTGAACTGATTGCAAAACTCGAGTCGCCAGACACGTCTGATGGCGACAAGTATTACGTCATTCGCGCCCTAGGCAAGCTCAAAGCCGCGGACGCAATTCCTGCAATCGAAAAGTATGTTCAAGTCCATAAAGCTTGCACTGGGAAAAACAAACTCCTCCACGCCGCCTTTTGGGCACTTCGGAGAATTGAAGCCTAAAGCAGCGCGGTAGCACCGCCCTGTCTTATAATTCAACTATGACATCATCACATCCACGTAATGCTGGTATTCCTTTAGATCTCGGTTGGGTCAACCGTTCGCGCGTCAATAAGAGCGCGGTCAGCCGCCGAGTCAAAACACTGCCGGGGCGTCGTTCCGTCAAGAAAGTTGCCCAAATTGCTTGGCAACTAAAAGCCATCTCACTGATTGATTTGACAACGCTTGAAGGCCATGACACGGGTCAACGCGTCCGACGCTTGTGTGCCAAGGCTAAACAGCCTGTGCGCACAGACATTCTCGACGCGCTCGGCGTAGCCGACTTAGACTTGAAGGTCGGCGCAGTTTGCGTGTATCACAACCGCGTCCGTGATGCTGTCGAAGCCTTACATGGCTCAGGCATTCCAGTCGCTGTCGTGTCAACTGGCTTCCCCACCGGGCAAGTTCCGGTTGCCCCCCAACTCGATGCGATTGAGCAAGCCGTGGAATATGGTGCGCAAGAAATCGATATTGTCATTTCACGCGAACATGTCTACACCGGCAACTGGCAAGCCATTTACGATCAGATCCAAGACTATCGCAAAGCCTGTGGTGAAGGTGCTCATCTGAAATCGATTTTAGAGACGGGCGAACTCAGTACGCTGACCAACGTCTACAAAGCCAGCTTAGTTGCAATGATGGCGGGCAGTGACTTTATCAAGACCTCAACTGGCAAAACCAAGGTCAATGCCACCTTGCCGTTTGGTCTCATCATGGCGCGTGCAATTCGAGATTATGAAGCGGTCAGCGGCTACAAAGTCGGTTTCAAGCCTGCTGGCGGCATCCGGACTGCCAAAGATGCGCTCACTTGGATGTCTCTGATGAAAGAAGAACTCGGCAACGACTGGATGCAGCCGGACTTATATCGCTTTGGCGCAAGTAGTTTGCTCGGTGACCTTGAGCGGCAGCTGTCCCACCATGTCACTGGACGCTATGCGTCTAACCGCTATATGCCAATTAGCTGATACTAATGCAGCCAGAATCGCACTTATCAACTTGCAAATCATCCAACTAACTTATGGATCTCAAAACTGCTCTCGACACCTTAGACTACGTCCCCGCTATGGAATCTGATGCTGCTGCCCAAGCATGGCTCAATGCCCATGGTCGTAAGTTTGGCTTATTCATCAATGGCGACATGGTCGGTCTTGACAATGACACCTTAGCTGTACATTGCCCAGCCGATGGTCAGCATCTGGCAGATGTTGCCATCGGGACGCCTGCTGATGTCGCAGCGGCCTATAAGAGTGCTAGAGCTGCGCATGCCAGCTGGTCACAACTGAGTGATCACAAGCGCGCGCAATATCTGTACGCAATTGCACGCAATATTCAGAAGCATGATCGCTTGTTTGCCGTGCTAGAAGCACTTGATAACGGTAAATCAATCCGTGAAACCCGCGACATTGATGTGCCCTTAGTCGCCCGTCATTTCTACCATCACGCCGGTTGGGCCCAACTGATGTCACAAACGATGTCTGGTTACAAAGCACTAGGCGTGGTTGGGCAAGTGATTCCGTGGAATTTCCCACTGCTAATGCTAGCTTGGAAAATTGCCCCAGCGTTAGCCATGGGCAATACAGTCGTCATCAAGCCAGCCCCAGCGACCCCGCTGACGGCTCTGCTCTTTGCAGAAATCTGCCAAAGTGTGGACTTGCCAAAGGGCGTGGTCAACATTGTGCCGGGCGATGATGAAACTGGGAAAGCCATTACCGGACACCCTGGCTTCGATAAATTAGCGTTTACCGGCTCTACCGAAGTCGGCAAGATCATTCGCCGCGCAACGGCTGGACGCGATGTCAAACTCTCGCTTGAGTTAGGCGGAAAATCGCCGTTTATTGTTTTTGCGGACGCCGATCAAGACGCCGCCATTGAAGGGTTAGTCGATGCGATATGGTTCAATCAGGGCGAGGTTTGCTGCGCAGGCTCACGCTTGCTTGTGCAAGAAAGCATCGCGACTGAATTCTTCGCAAAGCTCAAACGCCGTATGGATACACTGCGTGTCGGGCATCCACTCGACAAAACTATTGACATGGGGGCAGTTGTTGACGACGCGCAATATCAGCAAATTGACAGTTGGGTACAACTTGGTATCAGCGAAGGGGCTGAATGCTACAAAGCTAACTGTGTTATCCCAACGGGAGGCGCTTACTATCCACCCACGCTGCTGACCGGGCTTGATCAAGCCTCATCTGTCGTAACCGAAGAAATTTTTGGTCCAGTGTTGGTTGGCATGACATTCCGCATGAAAAGCGAAGCGGTCAGTTTGGCAAACAACACGCGGTATGGGTTAGCAGCCAGCATTTGGTCTGAGAATATCAACGTGGCACTAGAAGTGGCAACCCAAGTCCGCGCTGGTTCTATTTGGATCAATTGCACTAACCAGTTTGATGCCGCCGCCGGATTTGGCGGGTACTACGAAAGTGGATTTGGACGCGAAGGTGGCAAAGAAGGTCTTTATGAGTACGTTCACCCAGCGGATTCCGCACGCGCCGATCTGAACCAGTTGCCAGAACGTGACCTAAATTGGGGCAAGCATACCCCTGCGTTTCCAATCCCCACTAATGGCACTAACGATGCAGTCGACCGCACTTCTAAGCTGTATATCGGTGGTAAGCAAGCGCGTCCTGACGGTCACTACAGCTATGCAGTGACGTCACCAAAAGGTAATTTTGTCGGCTATGCCAGTGATGGTAATCGAAAAGATATTCGCAATGCCGTTGCTGCCGCCCATAGCGCGAAAGGCTGGGCCGATCGCACGCCCCATAATCGTGCGCAAATTCTGTACTACATTGCTGAAAATATGAGCATACGCGCGGCTGAATTCGCCGATCGGATCCGAGCGCAGACTGGCAAGAGCCGAAAGGCTGCTGACGCGGAAGTTGAAACCAGTATTTCGCGGCTGTTCAGTTATGCGGCTTGGGCCGACAAATACGGTGGGACAGTGCAAGAAACGCCGTTATACGGCCTTGTCGTTGGCATGACAGATCCTGTCGGTGTCATTGGTATTGCCTGTTCAGATGACATGCCTCTGCTCGGATTTGTTTCGCTCGTTGGGCCAGCAATCGCACGTGGTAACACAGTAGTCGCAATTCCAAGTCCAAACGCGCCACTGTGTGCCACGGATCTGTATCAGATTTTTGAAACGTCAGACTTGCCTGGCGGTGTTGTGAACATCGTCACTGGCAATCGGGATCACCTCAGCAAGACACTTGTAGAACACGACGATGTAGACGCCATGTGGTATTTTGGCGATGCACTTGGCAGTCGCGAAATCGAATTCCGTTCAGCCGACAATATGAAGCGCACATGGGTCAGTAATGGAAAAAACATTGACTGGCTTAGTACCGAAAGTGAAGGGGAAGTCTTTCTCCGACAGGCCACTCAGGTCAAAAATGTTTGGGCACCGATGGGAATTTAGTCTCTGTTGAAGGAAAGGCAAGCTCTACAGACACTAAACTTAACAATACATCTATTCTGCGCCATTAGATACATTTACAAACCACGCATCAATAGAACCTTACAAAAAAAGACATTATTTTTTTGTTTTTACTAATCTTACTCAATTTCACACGACCTTACACCTAATTTATAACCGCATTCCAACGGATTTTAGTGTGTAATAGTAAAGGTAGTTGTGAGATATGAAAGATTCAGTATTACGTAGATTTTCCGTACTAACAGCCAATGTTGGCAATTTGAGTTTGAAGTGCCGCAAAAAGAAGTACAACCTCTGTGAAGCGAAGATAGAGCGTGCCATTGCCAAACGCATTCGTCATCACAAACCAGCCATTGTCGCGTTACAAGAAATCAACTATAACGACACGCCACAGGAAAAATGGGCTGACTATCAAAACACGCAAGCACGTCGCTTGCTCGGTAATGATTACACCATCATCACAGATAGCACCTATTACCACACTTGTGTCGCAATTCATGTCGATCATGGTGGCTTTCCAGGCTGCTCCAAGGGCGCGTACTACCCTGCCGCCGCGCGCACAATCAGTTTCGCGCCTGACCCCTTTGACAAGTTTTGTGTCTCTAGCGTGCCAGCCTACTTAGGCGACTTTGAATTCAATATTGTTTTTGCACACTTCTCATCTCGGAGCGTCACTTGGCGAGTCAATGCCATTCGCAGCATCTTCAAAACAGGCAATGGCGTTCGGCCCCTAGCTAGCGGCAAATACAATCTGATTGTTGGGGATTTAAATTTTGATCCATTCCGCACTTCAGACTCTTCAGCAAGAGAGTGGAACAAATATGCGGGCCTGCCAGACGCAAGCAAACCTTACCGGCATCATGCCAGACAAGATAAATCGCAGCGCCCAGAGGCCACCCATCAGTTTTTGTGGCGTAGTTTTACGCTAGATCATATTGTGTCAAACTTTGCAGAAGGTGAAAGCGTCGTACTGGGGCTAACAGATGGCACCAATCGCTTGGATGGTGGCACTGGGATGGATCACTATGCCGTTTTAGGCCACTTGACAATTGACCCGCTTAAATTGGAGCAACAGAGGAAGTCAGGACATTCTAGCCTTGGATACAATATTGTCCAAGAGGATCTCCCCTACATATGATTCCCCAAGTTGCAGTTGGCGGGTGTCTAAATAGCGCATAAACGCCTGAAAGGCCTCTATGAGCGCGCCTCGCATGGCATCATCTGGCGTAACATTAGCTTCCCACCACCAGTTTTCAATGCTGAGCATTCGCGTTTTCTTGTCAAAGCCAAGATCAACTCTGGCAATGAAGCGATCCTGATAGATTACAGGTAATACATAGTATCCATACTGGCGTTTGACTGCTGGTTTGTAAACTTCCCAGACATAGTCAAAGTCAAAAATAGCACGAATAAGGTCACGATCCCAGATAAGATTATCGAGCGGCCCAATGAGACAAGCGTTTGGCACTGGCTCTTTTAAGCGGAGCAAGTGCAGCCGTGGCAGATCTGCCGTTCGAACATAAAACTGACGTTGCGGTAAGTCCTCAATTTCAACAGTAGTGAGCTGCTCCGCCTCAACCAGCCGCCGAATTGTCGCTTTGCGAGCAATACTTTTTACGTTGGTAATCCCATTCCAGTGATCACCTGCAAACGCTTGAACAATGCCCATACTGCCAATGCGACGCATAACATGCCAATCCTGATAGTCCACATCTTTCAGATTGGGCTCCTCAGCGTGCAGAATATCTTCCGGGACAAGTTTCTCAGCTAAATCAAACACGCGAATTGCGCCCACGCGGTTGTGCAGCGCTAAATCTCCAACGTCATATAAGACGTTGAGCGCCTCACGCGCCATGCGAATAGGTTTACCCCAGCCCCCCATTACCAATGCTGCATGCTGAAAGTCTTGCGCCCGTTGTGGCCCCCGTTCTTCAATGGTTTTCAAGACATGCGGAAGAATTTCACGCGCAGGACTTTTGATATGCCGATCTTGCATGGCTTTACGATGACGTTCGAAATAAGGCCGATCTTCCATCGCATAGATAGACGCAACCTTATCCCATCCATCAACCAACTTACGATCTTGATAGAGCAACTGCTCAAGATAAGCGGGCGAGTAATCCCCGACGCGTGCTTGCAAGGTAATGTCTGCACTGCGTCCCACCACGTTGATGGGGTCATACTGGATACATCCCACGTGTTTGACAAAGTCTAAAACCCCCTGCTTGCCCATCAATTGACGCGGCGTCAACAACCGCTGATGCGCCAACATAAAGCGCCGTGCATCGGCTTTTGTTAAGGTGATAGATGGGGGCGGCAAGGTGACTTTAGCAGTGATAACAATCCTCTCAGTTGTGGCGGTGGCTTCTTGTTTAGGGTAGCACACTCTGCTTAATTGGGATACTCAATTTAGCACCTCTAACGCCTTGTTTAGCACCGCATCTAAGTCTGGATCGCCAAGATGCTGCCAATCAAATTCCATTTGGATGTCTAGCGGTACGCCGTCCTCTTCCCAGTTGCCTTCTAACGGCCAAATTGTGTCGGTGGCTAGGTACAACGTTGAGCCGTCACTCAATTCATATGGCGTAATCTTTTCGATATTCGCATGAGTCGGCATGCCAATAATGGTTGTCCGATGGCCTTGATTGACGGACAAATAACCAGCAAAAAGTTCACCGCCTGAATTGGTCGCTGCGCTCACAAGCACTGCAAGTGGAATAGATTGCGAGCCAAGAACATCATCGCCACGCATATTTCGCGGAATTAGTTTGCCGTCTTCGGCATACGGCTCGTAATACCAATGCAAATCACCATCGACAAAGTTTGCCAATATATTGTGCATAGGGTTGATCAGGCCGCCTGTGTTCGTCCGCAAATCAATAATCAAGCCCGCTAAGTCTTGCTTCGCATTAAGCGCTTGCCATTCGGTTTCAAACTTGGCACGAATGTCATGACTAAAAAATGTATTGATGCGGAGATAGCCAATGTCACCAAAGCGCGCGACCTCAATTTCAGATGTCAACTGGATTGGAGCCCGATTTACAGTGACTTCTAAAACATCACCGTTGGGCTTTTGTACAAGGATCTCAACCGGCACATCGCCTGGGCCTGACAGGAAATTAAATGGTTCGCCATTGCCTGCGCAGCAATATCGGAATCCGTCCACAGCCAAAATCTGATCACCAGCTCGGATACCGACCTGCGATGCTGGGTTGTCTGGAATTGCCCATCCCACTAATGCGGTTTGGGTTTCAGGAAGCCCAACCAGCGCCACGCCAACGCCAGAGTATCCGCTTGCACCGCGGCTAAGATTGCGCACACCCTCAGACTGATCTGCTGTGAAGAAATACGAATGCTCATCGCCTAAAGCGTAGGTCATTTCACTGAGCATCGCCCAAAATTCTGCATTAGACATTCCTGCCGCTAACCGGGCTTCTGATTCTGGGCGCAGTTCTGCAAACAAATCCGCTAGCGCTAACCGATACACATGGTCCGTCTCTAAATATGCCCAGTATTCTTCAAGAACTGCCGTTTGCTGACTGGTATCAGTGTGAACAGCCGGAAATGGGGTTGGTTTTCCATCCGAAATTTCATAGTCTTGGACAAGTTCAACTAAGGGAGGAGCAGGAGTTGCCGTTGAGGATTGGACTAAAGACGTAGCGTCCTGTTCTGCTGTTGTTGCAGTTATGGAAATTTGAGTTGCTTCAGGTTTGGGATCAACAGTCGGGCTATCTTCTAAAGCCAAACTCAGCAGGTTACAGCCCAACAAAGGCAGAACTGTGACCAGAAGTAAAGGCAAGAAACAGCGATGGAAGAATTTCAGCATAGAAACTCAGTGTACTCGATTTCAATTCGCGGGAATTGATGCATTAAAAATATATCTTTTATGTACATTTGGAGGGCATTACTGCTAAAATTAGCCTAGGTAAAAAATGGAAACGTATTACTCACATCTGCACAATAAACCGGTCTATCCGGGTAAGGAACCACCGCTGACACAGCCACAACGCGAATATTTGGCTGAGATCTATCGCATTCATGATGAAAATGGTGGCAAGGTTCCAACAAACTTGTTGGCAGAGCGGCTTCACGTTTCCCCGCCTGCAGCAGTTAAGATGATCCGTCGCCTTGTGTGTGATGGCTACTGTGGTCGTGAGCCTTATAAAGGTGTGACGTTGACTGAAAAAGGCGTCCGCGAAGCACTCCGTGAAATTCGCAGCCATCGGTTGGTAGAACGCTTTCTGGTTGATGTGATGAACTTTGGCTGGCATGAAGCGCATCAGTACGCGCACGACTTCGAAGATTTGTCTCAAGAAGTAGAAGACCGCATGGATATGCTATGTGGCTTCCCAACGCGCTGTCCGCATGGCGAACCAATTCCTTCAAAAGAAGGCGTCATTGAAACAATCAATGACCTGCCAATGGCAACTGTTGAGATTGGCACAAAAGGCAAAATCAGCCGGATCAAAAGTCACTCGCGTGACAAATTGCTGTATTTGGCCGAGATTCAAATGACACCGGGTCAGCAAATTGAAGTGGTTAATCGTGCGCCCTTCAATGGCCCCATTCGTGTCAAGATTAACAATCGTGACGAGCAAGTGGTTGGCGCAGAATTGGCCGCTGACATTTGGGTCGAGTAAGCAGAATTTAGCAGGATCAAAAAAACGCGTTAGTCAATGACTAGCGCGTTTTGCTTTAACCAAACTAGTGGTTTGTCATAGATAAAAACTCGGTGTCTTTTCTGCTGGCCTAAGGCAGAGGAGCTTCCTAGGCTCCAGCGAATATGCTGCAACTGTGCCAGGGGTCAAGGTGGCGCCTCTGCTTGATTTCAAGAGCAAAATATTCAAACCTTGATATCAAGATTGGCAAACCACTAGGCTTGGCTTATTCTTCTACCGTCACTGTGACGGTCTCGCTCCGCGCAATGTTTCCAGCAGCATCTTGCGCTTCTACATACAAAGCATAGTTGCCGATGCTAGGTAGCTTCCAGCGCATCGTAAACGGTGCAACACTAGTGGTCTCCGCAAGCCCGCCATTCACAAACAGATTGACGCTCTCTAATGCCAAATTGTCAGCGGCATTTGGTTGAACGACTAAGGATTCATCGTCAAGCGAGATAACGTCTCCATTTAGTGGTGCGACCAACTCTACAAATGGCACCGTGTTATCCACTGTGATTGGCACATTGACCTGCTCAAACAACTGATCTTCACGCACTACCAGCACCTGCAATGTGTAAAGACCTTCAAATCCGCTGGTATTGAAGGTTTCTAAGCGCCCTTCTTCTTCGAGCGGCTCGACCTTGTCTGGGCCAATTTGTGTCCATTCAGTCGGATTTAGCCCCGCGCCAAACTGTACTTTGGCAAACGAAAAGCCTTCTGTTTTCGCTATGCCAGTAATGTCAAATACGCCGCGCACATAGTCGAATGGCAATGGATAGGTCACTACCACATTCTGACTACCGTCAAATTGCGGACCTAGCGTGTCATACTCCGTTGGCGGCTGGGCAATGCCTGCCGCCAAAATCCAGTCATTGGCTTCATCTGGCAGTACTTGAAATGTTTGCTCTTCAATTAGTTCTGGCGCAGTGTAAATTGTTGCCAGCTTGCCCGTCTCCCGATTGATTTGATACGTGCGCCAAATATTGTCGGCACGCTGTGGTTCTGTGCCTTGCACGAAAATATCGTTCTTGTATTGTTGACACTCGCGTGATGGCAACAATCCAGATGGATAACACACCTGCAACTGCGAAATCCCAGACGGTTGCTCCCAACCAACGGGTGGCAAATTCTGGGTTGCATATTTCATGACAGCGTTCCAAATTGGACCGGCTCCGGTCACACCTGAAATATCCTCCATGGGTGTAGAGTCCGTGTTGCCCACCCAAACGCCAACAGTCAGCTGCGGTGTATAACCCATGGTCCAATTGTCAACCAGATTATTCGTGGTCCCCGTTTTGGCTGCTGCTGGACGCCCCACTTCCAATGGGTTTGGGCTCCCAAACGCCGCAATCCGCGACTCGTTGTCAGACAACACATCTGTGATGAGATAGCTCAACTGCGGGCTTAAGACTTGTTGCGCACTTGGGGCCGTGAAGTCACAGGCTTGGTCGTGTGACACTCCACAGACTTGCAAGGTTTGGCCAACACTGTCTTCAATACGCAGAATCGAAATCGGGTCTAAGGCGCGGAACCCACGGCGCACGTTTGCGGGATCAATCGGCTGCCCAACCATCGTGCCGCCATTGGACATCACTCCGTAGGCCACAGCCATATCCAACAAGGTCACTTCGCCCCCACCAAGGCTAAGCGCCAGCCCATACTGACTAGAGTCATCCGTCAGATTGTTGATGCCCATTTGATGCGCAGTCCGAATGACATTTTCCACTCCGACCCAGTTTGTCACTTCAACGGCAGGCACGTTATAAGAGCGAGCCAACGCTTGTCGCAAGCTGACTGGACCATGGAAACGACGGTCATAGTTCTCAGGCACATAAGGTTCATTGATGCCAGCATCAAAGCCTTTGCGCACGTCTAAGACCATTGTTGCAGGGGTGTAGCCTTGTGAAAACGCAGTGATGTATGCAAACGGCTTGAATGAAGATCCTGGTTGGCGCAATCCATCAGCAGCAACGTTGAAGCTTCCGTCAATGCTTTCGTCCCAGTAATCACGGGACCCCAGCATCGCCAAAATCTGGCCGCTGGTGTGATCGTAAACTGTGACAGACACATTGGAAACGTTGTGATCTACGCCTACGTCAGCAGCGCGAAGTGGCGGCAAGAAATTGGCAGCCATGCAAGCGTCGCCGCTCTCTGTGTCAACCACCACATTCGGATCACCACCGCTCAAGTGATTGATATGCGTTCGAGCAACGCACTCGACTTGGCTTTGCAGGTCATAGTCTAAAGACGTATAAACGCGAAGCCCACCGCGATAGACAAGCTGTGGATCTAGCTGGTCTAAAAGATTTTGCAGCACGTAAAAACTAAAATGCGGCGCAACAATATTGAAGCGATCCCGAGCAGGCTTGAGTCGGCTCAGGACATCCACAGATTTTGTGGCTTCGACCTGCTCTGGTGTGAGATAGCCTTGTTGCTGCATTGCATCTAACACTAGGCCTTGCCGTTTGATGGCTTCTTCTGGCGCATCTAGCGGATTGAGCGCGGGGAATTGTGGAATAGCAGCCAGCAACGTGCTTTCGGCTAGATCAAGCTCTGTGGCAGATTTATCAAAGTACACGCGCGCCGCAGCGTCAATGCCATAGGCCAAGTTGCCGTAAAAGTTAGTGTTGAGATACAGCTCAAGAATTTGATCTTTGCTGTAGCGCGTGGTCACTTCATTTGCTAACAACACTTCCCGCAATTTGCGTTCATAGCTAATTGCAGCCACCTCATTCGGTGAAATCACCACATTTTTGATGAGCTGCTGCGTAATGGTGCTCCCCCCCTGAATAGGTCCACCCTGCAAATTGCTTACAAAAGCGCGCCCAATCCCTTCTAAGTCATAGCCAGGGTTTTCATAGTAGGTTTTATCTTCAATTGAGATGGTCGCAGCAATAAATTCTTCGGGGATTGCATCGACAGCTAACCATTGCCGGTCGCCAGCACGGGGATCAATGACTTCATACAACAAGTGTTGTCCAGTCCGGTCGTAAATTTTTGTGGTTTGGAAAAACGCGCCGTTTGAGGTGTTGAACGCTGCCTCAATTTCGCGCGGCGTTGGCAAGTCAGTGAGATACGACGTGTAGACCTGAGTTAGGACAGAAGCTATCCCACCAACAACCAAAACTACGGCAGCTAGCGCCGCAATTAGAATGCCAGATACGCCCAAGCCAGCGAATCCCCAAACGGAATTCCCTTTCGCTTGATTGCGAGCCCGACGTTTGCGCCGGATGGTAATGAGGGTAACCGGATTACGCATACGCCTATTTTAGAGGACTTTACTCGCGGCCAAACAGCACCCATTGCATGGTCGTGCCCAATAAGTAGAGCGCCACAACAATTGAAAAGACGTAGACAAACCCAAACGGCTCAAATTTGACTTGCAGCCAGCCGCTAATTTGCGGCATTAGAAACCAGCCAAATTGAAATGAAATTGCACTAAGGCTCATCGTCAGCGCTTGTGCGTCTTCACTTACGGTTTCCAACATGAACGTCTGGTAGATGGGATTCGCCAAGTTCATCAAGGCGAGTCGCATAATGTATGCAAATGCCGCCACATAGAAGAAGACATTTGCTGAGACTAATCCAGTTGGCACGAGATAAGCACCAGAACCTAACAAAATTAGAAAAGGCACAGAGGCATATTGCGACACCAACACAGACTTGATCTTGCCGAGCCGTTCCACAAGCGGCGGGCCAAAGAACTGCCCGATTGCCATCCCGACCGCCCCAATGGCAAACAGCATCGCAATTGGCGGATCTGGTTTTTCATAAATATTACGAAAATAGATATTCATGAATGGCATCATGGTGCCGGCGCCTAGACCAATAATCAGCGGGGGCGTTAGCAATCGAATAAGCGTCCGTCCGTGTTCACGCAGCAAATCGATGATGCGCGCTGGCTTCACGTCTTTCTTACGTGGCGATTCACGCAGGGAGAACAATGGAAACAGCCCACAAGACAACAACAGCGCCATCAATGCCATTGCTAAGCGATACGAAATCGTGTCGGTTGGCCCTGCATCAATCACTCGTGATACCCACGTTGGCGCTTGCCCACCAAGCAAATTCCCAACGAACCCGGCAATCGTCATTAGACCAAAGCTGAAGCTAAACACCCATTGCCGATCATCATCTGAGGTGTTGCGCATCAGAAACGGTGCGCGGGCCACATTCTGCGATGCAATAGACATACCGCCCAGCATGCGGAAGAACAGCAGCGCCGCAGCCGATTCAAATAACAACACACCTGCGACAGATGAAACACTTAGCACTGCACCGGTGATCAGCGCTTTTCGCGGAGACCAACGCTCGACCAGCCACGCAATTGGCAGCGCGACCATAATTGCGCCTAACGACGAAACTGTCTGCAACGTGCCAATGAACTGCTCATCATAACCACGCGACAGACTAAGAATATAAAAATTGAAAAGGAATTGAAAAACGCCGAACGAGAGACCCGAAAATGCAGCGCTGAGGAACAGCAGCTTTACATTACGGGGGAAATATCGGACTTGACGGACTGCAGAGAGAAATGATGTTGGCGCGCTCAACTTGCCTACACCTTCTCCCAAACAGCAAAGTGAGACAACCCCAACCACTGTAGCGGGGTTCCTTCGAGTTTATATAGCGCATCGCGAATGCGTTTACCATTCGCGCCCATTCTAGCAATGATGTTGTCGTACCCCCCGTAAATGGCCTGATGGGAGACGAGTTTGAGTGAAAGATGTGAAAACAAGCGTTGCAGGTCGCGTTTGGAGTACACCTTGACATGCGGCGCCAACTGATTCCGTAACGGCATGGGCAGATAGTTCACAAGTGGCTTGTTGCCAAACTTATACTCTCCGCGCCAATAAATGCCATGGGTTTCAAAAGGATAGCCACGGTTCGGTACAAAGACAACTGCGCGTCCACCCGGCTTCAATACGCGCGCAATTTCCTTCGCTGCTAGTCGATCGTCTTGCACATGCTCCAAGACCTCATGAGACAGCACTAATGAAAACGTATTGTCAGGATAAGGCAAATATTCGCCCACGCCATTTGTGAGATCAGGTAAAGGCGCGACAGGATTAGTAAGTCGATCGAATTCGATGTCTAGACCATGAACAGCGAGACAATGATCTTTCAGCCGATGGACATAACTCCCAACGCCACAGCCATCGACGAGCACGCGCTCGCCTGCCAGCGTTGGTGCTGAATCGAGGATCATTTCAAGGCGGCGACGTTGTCCATCGCGCCAAACATAAGAGGGTTCACCCCGGAGGGCGGCTTTATCGGAATGCATCGTCAATGGTCAATTTCCAATGATCAGCAGTCATTTTTCAACGGCCTAAGTCGCTAAGAAACCGAGCATTGAAAGTTGACTATTGTCAATTGATCGTTGACTATTTTACTCCCCAATGGATTGCGATGGTGCCAAAGTTGAGGCGCTTAAAGCCAACGTCACGGAAGCCTACATTGCGCATACGAATGGCAAGTTGCTCTGCTTTGAGAAAGCCTTGGGTAGAGTCAGGCAAATAGTTGTATGCATCCCCCGCTCCAGTCAGCACTTTGCCAATGGTCGGGATAACCGTATGCATATGGAAATTGATGAAAGGTTTTAGCATGTTGTCGGGTGGCGGCGTGGTATCTAGCACCACAATGCGCCCACCGTCTTTCAGAACGCGATATTGCTCTTCAAACGCGCGCTGCACGTCAATCACATTCCGCATGAGAAAGCCAGAGGTGACAACGTCAAAGTTGTCTTCCGGAAATGGCAGATTGAGGGCATCTGTGCCTGACCATTCAATCTGATCACCTTTCGGGCGATCTTGGCCGACAAACATCATTTCGACAGTAAAGTCACCGCCAACGCAAACATCAAGCGGTACACGTTCATTAGCGGCAAACGCCAAGTCACCTGTCCCTGTTCCGAGATCAAGATATGAGTCGCCTGGCTTGAGTTGCGCCTTGTCGAGCACAATGTTACGCCATCCAACATCTTGACCAAACGTCATTAGACGATTCATCAAATCATAGCGTCCAGCGATGCGTGCAAACATCCCTTGAACATATTGAGCGCGTTCAGTTCCGGATAAATGAGCCATGCCTAGATTCTAGCACTCAGAAAGTGAGTTTGGGGTACGATTTATGACCAATTGTGAAAATATACACAATCGTAGTCTAGACGTAGATTAAGAATAAATTTGGTCAGCCGTCTAGCGCCAATCTGGGGCTTGAGCACCGGCAGGCAATTGCGTAACCGTACCCGAGTCGATGTCCAAAACTTCCAAGACACCAGCACTTGACGTATAGGCGATTTGGTTATCCAGTGGCGAAACTGCAAACTCTGGCGCTGCGCCAAGACCTGTGTATAAGTTGCGCGCAGGAGCGTCCGAATCAAGCGGAATCAGCCAGAGGCCATGGGTAATTGGCGCGGTCTCCGTTTCGGTGTGCAGCACAAGATTTCGGCCATCGGGCGTCAACACCCCACTCCGCAGGTTTGTTAGATTACGTAACGCAAGTAGCGCCTGATCATCTTCACTAAGTTCACGCGGCAAAATTTCGACAAACTCAAATCCTGAGGCATTAGCGCTGTACAAAAACAGCAAATCAGGGTCGTCTTCGGCTTGAAAAATAAGCTTGAGTTGTCCATCTGCTAACGCAGGTGTATACCAACCTTCTTCATTGGGTCGGGCAATGAGCGCGGCATCTGAAATAAAGACCCCTGCAATCCCTTCAATTTGACTCACAATTTGACCCGTTGCTGGGTCAATTACCTGTGCATAGCGGGTGCCACCAAGCACGCGCTCATCAAGCAGCAAGATTTCGTCTGAAGGCAGCGCAAAGATAAACCCACTATCTGGAGAAACACGTTCTTCACGTACAAGGATAGCGTCGCCGCCGGTTTGTGGAACTGCCAAAAGCTGTCCGTCTGAATCTACAAAGACAACTTGTTCGCCGATCACAAGCGTGCTGTAATGTGGATTGACATCTTCGGCTAAGTAGATTTCAGACTCACCATCTTGCGAGACTGCATATAATCCGTCAAAATCCACGATAGTGACTAAGTCACTGGTTGCACTGTATGAACTTACGCCGACACCGCCACAAGCAGCAAGGAAGACGCTAAAAACAATTAGCAACACACGTTTTAGCATTATCCTTCCTCCTCGGTTTCAGTCGGTTCAAGCGTTGCCTCAGCGTCAGCACCATCAGCCCCTTCAGGCGTTGCTTCTGGCGCAACCGTAGACTCTTCAACAATTTCAGTCGGTTCAGGGGTCAATGTTGGGAACTCAGCAACCAACGCTGGCACGCTAATGACTGCGCCAGAATTCCCATCATAGGTAATGAAAAAGCGCTCATCAACTTCCGAAGATGCAGTCACTGTCAGCCACTGTCCATCTGGTGACCATTGCGCATCAAGCAGTACATCCCAGTCACCTTGGATATCTCGGGCCAACACTTCACCATTGACATCGACAATCCAGAGCGACTCTGCTCCAAATTCTGAAACGTTCAAGGCATATTTGCCACCATCGCCAGCCGTTGCGCTCAGCACTTGGGCATCAGAAACGCCGGTTACAAGCGCTACCGGTCCATTGCCATCAACTTGACTAAATAAGGACACGATGTCATCTTCAACTACCTTGTAAGTGAAGAAACTTCTGCGTTCGCCCGGCGTTGGAGTTGGAAGCGCTGTCGGCTCGGCTGTCACAATCAGCGTTGCCGTAGGCTCCGGCTCAGGTTCGGCTGTATTTGTAAATGTCGGGACTGGTGTAATTGGCTCGGCGGTAGGAAGTTGCGTAGGCGGTGGCAACGTTGGCTCTGGTGTAATTGGCGTTGCAACAAGCAAACTCAACCGATTCACTGGCACGTCTACCGGACAATTATTGTCCAACATAGTCGGGCAAAACGCTGCTGCTGTTGCACCAAATGCAGCCAGCAAAAGCAAGGCCAGACCGCCCAAAATACTGGCTAAACAACCAACTGACAGTGGCTTCCGAATATACGCCGCCGTGGTTTCTGCCAATGGCAGGTCATCCACCAACGCCAAGACTCGGAATGGATAGCGGCGACGACGCGAACGTTCTAGCAGATTTACATCTAACGTCGCGCTGGCACTTTGCCCCGCGTCTAAGTCAACTAAGTTTGGGTTACAGTTGTAAGAAAGCTTGCCATGCTGATCCGCCACATTGATCTCAACCGTCAGCGGTAACTCACTCGTATTGGTAACCACTACTGTAAACTGATCGCTACTTTCCGGCGGATCAATTGTGATGGCTAATTCGGAGAAATCAGGATCATCTAGCCCAAAGTCATCACTCGAAAGGTCTGCCGTCGGATTGATGGCAAACTCTGAATCTTGGACAGGCTCAGAAATCTGGGCTGTATCAACAGCCTGAATAACTTGGCGCTTCTCAATTTCCGGATCCGGATTAGGATCTTCCGGCTCTAGAATATCTGCCGACACCGCACTAATCTGTTCTGCGGTCTGCTCTAAGGCCGTCTGTTTGACAATGCCTTCTGCGACCAAAAAAGTCGCGGCACCGTCTGGAGGCGTCCCAGACTTGGATTTAAGCTCTGCTTTTTGTGCCCACTGTGGGTGCTGTTCACCAGCCCCTACAATGGAAAGATAAACATCCCCAATTTTTACGGTCGCGCCAGTCAGAACCTCATACAGCTCTCCTTTTTCTAGGCGCACTGCATTGAGTTCTGTCCCTAACGTTGAGCCGAGATCTTCAATTGCGAGGCTTTTGGCTGGCTGTGCGAGTAACGCATGGCGGGTTGCAACTGAGGCATGCGGCAAAGAGATTTCAGCATCAATGCCGCGCCCAATCGTAACTGGCGTGGAATATAAGTCGTACACCAACACGCGATCGTCTGGGAGACGCGCGTAAATGGTGGCAAGAACCGAAGACTGAGAACTCATGAATTAGTTGCGTAACACGGCATTGATTTCACCGCGACCGTTCCAAGCTTCAATCGAGCCATCGCCGCGCTGTAAGTAACCATCGTATTCGTTGCCAGTCGAGGAAAGTTGATATCCATCTAAGTTGAATGGCAGGTTTGGATCATCTGCGCTGATCCAGACACCATTGAATTTACGAGCAAAGTGCAAGTGCGTTCCCGTTGAAAAGCCCCCTTCACAAGAAGGATGCCCAACGCGGTCACCACGCTTTAGCTCTGTACCGACCGGAACACGACCTTCTGTATCAATGTGCATATAGAAAATCACCCAGCCGGTTTGTTCATTCCCATCGCGATCCAGATCCTGCATCACTGTACCGTCTTCAGATCGAACGACAAGACCATCAGCCGACGCAATGACCCACTCTGGCGCTGCACCACACCCGACCTGTGAAGGTGGCGCAAAGTCAACTGATGCCCAAGCGCTACCGCTATCCCAGCCACCGTGCGGGCCACCGGTGAAGAACCATGTTTCACCAACAGACCATGGTAGCGTGAGACTTGGCGCACCTAATCCATTCGGCACCAACGGGTCCACAGTATAAGAAAATGGATTACCAAAAAGCTGTGAATAGGTGCGGTACACGCCGTCCGCGCTCACCGCAGTCTGCCAAGCTGCCTCTTCATAATATAACCCAAGATAGCGCTGAACTGCGACTGTGCCTGCATTGACACCTTCGCCCACGTTCAAAAACGGTCCGTTGTTTACGTTGATTGTGACCGGATTGTCATAGTAATGCGCGTAAAACCCAGCATTCAACTGGTTTGCTGTATATGATAATTGGCGCAACAAGCCTTCGCGACCGCCTTCAATTTGCCCCATTGGATAGGTCAACGTCTCCTCTGCCGGAGCAGGATTCGTCAGCCAGCCCGCCTGATATTCCAACAGCGTTAGCAACAATCTTGGGTTGACTGAGTACCGTCGGGAGACAAGGGCCACAATTTCGCTGCCTGTACGGACTTCTCCAGTGCCTTGATCCACTTCCGTAAAGGAGGCCAAATAGCCTGCATAGCTACTTACTGTACGCTCAACATCAAAATTGACGGTTGCAGGTCCGTAAACTAATTCTGAGTCAGGAATAACTTTGAACGTTGGCCCGGTTGGCAAGACATCATTCGGGATGAGCAGCATGTCGCCCGCGTAGAGTAGTTCATCTTCAGTCAAGTCGTTATATGACAATAGTGTCTCAACTGGAATAGCAAAACGCTCCGCAATAATGGCGTATGTATCGCCATTTTGAATGAAATACGGCTGGTCAGGCACGCTAGATAGCACATCAGCGTCATCTACTGGGTTTGGCGTGGGTGTGCCGATCACTTCTACAGTGACCACAGCCGTCGGCTGAACGACCACTTCAATCGCCGCGGGAGGCGTAATAACTTCTTGAACGGATTCAGTAGGCCCCACGAGAGTCACACGACCACGCAAATCTACGTTTCCTTCCGGACCTACGCCGCGCGCACAGGCTAACATACTCAGGGTCATCGCAAATATAGGGATACCAATCCCTAGCCACTTACGACCAAAAATTTCAAAAACTTTGTTCATTTAATGAGATGCACATTCATGTTGAAATTTATACTGCGCACCATTTTCTAACCAAATTTTACCCGAAACATTACCGACCACGTTTAGATCAACTTGTACACATCCTGTTCTGCGAAGTTGAGACTATTTCGCAAAAGATTCATCCATATACAAACGCGTTGGATAAAAAGACGACCACTAAACGGTCGCAGAACTATTGCCGTTTTCTAACCAACCAACAATAGCGGATTGGTATAATCTCGCCGCCGACGTTTGCGTCGGCTTTATTTTTGCACGGATTTATGGCTACTACTGACCATTCCTTAACGGAAAAAAGAACAAGTTTGCGCCGTTCGTTATCTATATTGGTATTTTGCGTTGGCGCTGCATTTACGCTGCTGGCTTGTCAAACGGCTACTGACATCATTGCATCTTTTGAGCCAACTGCAACGAATACGTTGCCTGCTCCAAAAATCGCGTTGTCAACGGCAACGTTCACGCCATCACTCACCCCTAGTAGTACACCAACGCTAACCCCAACATTTACGCCAACTGGGCCAACGCTAACCCCAACGTTGACGTCTACACCAAGCTTAACACCAAGCATTACGCCAACCTTTACGCTGACGCCGTCTAATACGCCGACACCAACGCCAACATTCACACCGTCGAACACGCCAACCCCAACGCCAACGTTTACGCCCTTCCCTACTAAGGTGCCTGGTGTGACCGATACGCCAGTTGCGACTTATGAAGCCTACAATGGCCCCATTGAACCGCACTTTGTGTTCAATCGACCGATTGGCGCGGACAATCAAGACTTTGCATCACCAAACTATCGGTACGGTGAAACCCAAGATGGTCTGCTGCCGATGCACTACGCCATTGATCTTGAAAACCCTACTGGCACGCCAATCTTGGCTGTTGGATCTGGTGAAGTTGTCTTTTCAGGTCCAGACTGGGAAGACCAATTCGGCCCGATGTTATTTTTCTACGGCACAATGGTCGTGTTGAAGCATGATGTCGTCTACAAAGACCAACCTGTCTACACTTTGTATGGTCACATGAGCGAAGCACTCGTTGAAACGGGTGACCGTGTGCAGGCAAACGAAGTCATTGGCTTAGTTGGTGGTTCTGGGGCAGCACAAGGTGGGCCTCACCTACACTTCGAAGTTCGCGTTGGCTATAACGATTACTGGTCCACCCGTAACCCTGAACTCTGGCTCAAGCCTGCTCCAGGCTGGGGTGCCTTAGCAGGCCGCGTTGTCGACGAAGACGGTAATCTTGTCCGTGGTGCGCAGATCATCATTCGAGGTGAGAACATGGAGCATGCTGACTTCAACGGCATTACACGCTATGTTGATACCTATCACGGCCCTGTCAATCCAGATGATGAATACGGCGAAAATTTCGGCATCACAGATCTGCCACCCGGTGAATACTCTGTCGGCGTGCGAACAGATTTCACAAGCCGTACTACCAAAGTTGTTGTCGAGCGTGGCAAATTGTCATGGATAGAATTTCGCGATGTTGTACCGCCTGCGTTGCCAGCAGTTTCTGCGCCCGACCCATAAAATAGTCTCTTGTCGTATTTGCCCGTTTCAATTCGCGTCAGCATAGTCTGCGTCAGTACATTCCTGTGCCTAGCCGCTTGTAATACGCCCAATCCAGAACCGATTGCTGCGGTGCCTACGCCCGCAATCACGTTTACGGCCACCCAAACAAATACGCCAACACCAACGCCAACGTTTACCCCAACGCCGACGGCGACATTTACGTTAACACCATCGCCAACACCAACATTTACACCCACCCTTACACCAACGCCCTCACCGACACCGACACTTAGCCCTGAAGAGTTACGTGATGCATCACAGCTTGGCAACTTAGAGGGATTCGGAAAGCGCCAAGTGGTTGATGCAGCCTATGTCTTCTTCACGCCAACCACAGCGCCAATCTATGAACCTGCCCCACGAGGTTCACTCATCAAGCCACCTGAAGGCGTCAGTTTAGATCAGCACTTATGGTTTGGCCGTCCGATTACCAGCGGCAACTCAGCCCCAAGCTCACAGTATCGGTTTGGGATGACGTTTGGCGGTGTACTGCCGCCACATCATGGCGTTGATATTGCGGGGAATACGGGGCAGGCAGTCGCGTCCATTGGCAATGGCACCGTCTATTTTGCAGGCAACGATCTAGAGCGTCAGTTTGGCCCTCGCACAGATTTCTTCGGAAATTTAGTCGTACTACAAATGAATGATGCTTGGCGTGGACAGCCTATCTATGCGCTTTATGGCCATCTACATGAAGTCTTCGTGGAAACTGGCAGCCAAGTTGCCATTGGGCAAACAGTCGGCAGCGTTGGCAGCACAGGCGTCGCACCTTCACCCCACTTACACTTTGAAATGCGATTAGGCTCACCTGAAAACTACTGGGCTGTGCGCAACCCTGAGCTGTGGTACAGCCCTATTGGGGGGCACGGCGTGCTGGCTGGGCGCGTGATTGATCAAAACGGCAGCTTTGTGTCGGCCAACGATGTCTTCGTGACGTGCGGCGATAAGATCAAACGCAGAGTCGCGACATATTGGGATCAGGGCACGCCTGCAGACGACGTTCTGGTTGAAAATTTTGTCATCAGCGACTTGCCTGCGGGGAACTGTACGGTAGAAACTACGGTGGATCGACAACCGGTGAAAGCTGAAGTTGGCCTCTCCGCCGGACAGGTTGCATTTGTAATTTTGCAACCCGAAGAAGATTGGTAATCTACGGTGCGAAGCTAAGCGTGCTGGCTTCTAACCCAAACCACTTCGCCCGTAAGGCAGGCAACTTTCCACTTTCTTCTAAGCGCATAATGGCAGCTTCAATTTCCTGATGCAGCACTGGTGCTTGTCTAGAACTTGCCATCACATATGGGACCGTTTCCACATGCGTTCCGTCCCAATCCAAATTCGATTCAGTCATCGCGAATGCAGCAACGACATCGGCCAAGCCGACATCCGCTGTTTCCGCATTTAGGGCAGCCTCAACTTCCGCGTTACTCGTTACACGAATTACATCCAACGCTGGCATTGTTTGCTCCCAACGGCGCACTAAAACATCACCTTGAGAACCTAGCTCAACCACTATTGTTTTTCCTTCAACCCACTCAACAATCGGACGTTCAATTACCGTATTTGGCGAAACTAGACGTGTACCCGCATTGAAATACGGTGTGGAGAAAAACACATCTTCAGTGCGCGCTGGCTGAGGAACTAAGGCTGAAACCGCGATATCCGCTTGACGGACTACGGTTGAGCCTAACAGGCTGTCAAAGCTAACCAAGCGAAAGTGTGGGGCTAAGTTCATTTCGGCTGCGAGTAGTCGCGCAAACTCGACATCAAAGCCACCGTAGTTTCCATTGCCGTCTAAAGCAGAAAACGGCGGAAATGTCGCATCTACGGCAAACACTAGCGTTCCGCGTTGCTGAATATCGCGCCAAATTTCGTCTTCAGCTTGCGGATAGTTCAACAGAATCAGCCCTGTGGCAATTGCCATCAAGACGGCTGCCAGAATAGCTTTATTCATCGTTGCTGAGTGTAATCTTGGACAGCACTGTAGATTGGCAGTGGCTCAAAGTCTGGTGCCACAAATGCATATTGGTCAAAGTAGCTGTAATAGCGTTGCGGATAGCGAAAGGCCCACGTGCAAACCCAAGTGTTCCAAGCCCAATTCTGTTCCGCATATTGATAAGAGCCAATCGTTTGCGAAATCCGATCTGCCGGGTTTGTTGCATGCAACCAATAAGGCGAATCGTTCCAGCCTGACTCGGTAATAGCGGTACGTTTGTGCGCATCCCCATTGCGCACCATTAGGTCCCGCACAAGCTCAGCCCGTCGATAATTCAGCCGTTCTGCTGCCGGCGCTTCGTCGTGTGGATGCCCTAAGCCATACGAGTGGATAGACAAAATGTCGTATGTGTCTGCCAAACCGGCGGCATACATTCGCTCTAGAAACGTTAGGTCGTGCATCCCATTGGGTGAGCCAACTGGCTCCAGCGTTGGAGCAACCGCCCCTCCTAACACTTGCACCGCTGGATTACCCCGCTTCGCCCCTAAGTAGGCTTGCTGCAACATATTGACATGTTCTTCTGGATCAACTTGGCGAAATCCCCATTCGAGCGCGAGGTTCGGTTCATTCCAAAGAATGACATAGTTGATTTTGCCTTCATACCGCTCGGTAAATGCGGCAATATAATCGGCATAATCGGCATAGCGTTCTGGCGGCAAATAGGTGTCAGTACGGTCGATACCGTCGTCTGGAATCGTTTCGTGCGGTGCATACCTTGCCCAAGTTGGCACAACGCCAATTCGCGCAATCACTTCAATGCCGTTTTGTGTGGCAATGTCAATAATGCGATCCGGGTGATACCAGTTATATTGCCCTGGTTGCCCCTCGACATATGCCCATGGAAAATATTCAACAATGGCTGTTGCACCCGCTTCGCGCACCAACGCTAGCGTTTGCTGAATTTTGACCGTCTCCACTTCATCTGTCAGACGCGTGTGGAAACAGACATTTGAATGTTGCGTTGCCACAATCTGCGGTGGCCCGAGCGCCACAAGCTTATCTGTCAATGGCCAGCTATACGCCAACACCACGATCATAACGATTACATGCCTAAACCTTACTTGCACGCACCGATTCTAATCGCGTTTGGCACGACTAACGGTAAAATTCTGTCCAACTTGTTATGAAAGTATTCAATCGTCTCGTAATCGTTTTGCTTAGTATGGCAGCCGTTGGCTGCAGCGCTATTGAACCGTATATTCCGGAAAATATTCCTTTTATCAACCCAGAAGCAGAAGCGACAGCGGTTGTCGTGGAAGAAGAGGAAAACAATGTTCCGCAAGAATTACCAACACCCTTTGGTACAAAATGGATAGACCCCACGGCTGCAGCGCAAATTGTGACCACACCCACAGCCGTGCCACGTACCTTTCCTTGTCTAAGCCCACTGACCGTCGAAAATGGCATTTTGGAAATGGTGATGTATGAACTGGTGTGGCGTCAAACGGAAGAAGTGCAAATTTTAGAGACTCGCGGCGGCCCGATTAGCTTCAAAGCGCCCGTTACCTTTCCTGGTGGTGTTCGCCAAGTCATGATTATCCATAACGCCCCACTGCCTGCGGAGTTCACGCTCCCTGAATTTTATGAACCGGGGCATACGCTCATTCTTGATCCCGCTATGAATATGTGGGAAGTTAGAAATCCGGCTGGTGATCTACGCGCCCAACATATGTCAGACCCGTTTGAGGACGTGCGTGGTTTGGTGCCAAATCTAGACGTACTCACCGTAGAAAGGCAGTTTGGACCAGAAGGAGGCATGTTAGTACGGGCCACCAACGCTGAACCAGACGATGGCAAGTATATTTGGACGTTCGAAGGTGTTGAACTCTATCTAGGAGATCAGCGGTTTGCAAACCGCACGCTGGCAGATGGCAACACCCTCAATCTTGTTTATGATCAAGACGGGCAGCCGACAGATTATGAAGGCACTGTCATCAAGCAAGCAGAAACTTTTACTTGGAGCTTTGATGACGCCGCCAATATTCCATTCTCCATCAAGACGTACACGAGTGCTTCTGAAGGGGACAGTACGGTTGACTTTCCAACAGCACAGTTTCAAACTCTCTGGCAGCAAATGATGCAAACTTGTCGGTAATAAAAAAAGCGCTCTGAAAATCTCAGAGCGCTTTTTTTTTGTAATTCTGCAATGTTGAATTAGGCTGCCATGCGCGCTTGGGCCCACTTGACTGGCACATTCAACTGCTTCTTGACTTGTGGGATCCGTGCAATCAACAACAAGGCAACTGCAGCGCCCCACAGTAGTGGCTCGGTCACATCAGCTTTGACAAGCCAGTAGTAGTGTACAACCCCTAACGGAATTGCGATGTAAACCAACTGATGTAGTTTACGCCAATTTTTCTTCAGGCGCTTTTGCCACCCTTTCGTGCTCGTAATTGCCAAAGGCACCATCAACAAGAAGCTAATGAAGCCCACAATGATATAGCGCTTACTTGAAAGATCTAGCCAGATGAAATTCAAAGAGTCGCTTAGCGAGCTTCCCAAGAACAGACCATACTCTAAGCCGATAAAAATCAACAGGTGCGCCGTCACAAAGGCAAATCCCCAAAGGCCAAGTGGTTTCCGAGTCAGAACCACACGCAGTTTGCGGAAACGGAACATGGACTGCAAGGGCGTAACCACAAGAGACAACACTAAGAAAATAAGTGCTGCGTTCCCTGTCGTCAGCGTCATTGCTTGAATTGGGTTCACAGTGTCCCAGTCTTGCCAGAGCAAGAACGCGACATAGAGTGCGCCTAAGTGGACTGCCCAGTTGAGCCAGTTTTTTGGAAGAGTCATCGCAAGCCTCGCTTAGTTACAAATTACTGATCTAGAAGTTGACACTAAGGTCCATGCCCGTATAAAGACCGGCAACTTCTTCTTCATAGCCGTTGAACTTCAACGTTGGAATCCGCGAGAACTGGCCAATTGGGCGTTCTGATGCTTGAGACCAACGTGGATGGTCCACGTCAGGATTTACGTTGGCATAAAAACCATATTCGTTTGGTGCGGCATCCATCCAAAGCGTTGAAGGTTGTTCTTCGGTCAATTCAATCTTGACAATAGACTTGATGCTCTTGAAGCCATACTTCCAAGGCACAACCAAGCGAATTGGCGCACCATTTTGTGGCAACAATTCTTTGCCATAGATGCCAGTTGCCATCAAGGTCAAGTCGTGCATTGCTTCATCAATCCGCAGCCCTTCTTGATATGGCCAGGTGTAGAACGGTGAGCGTAATCCCGGCATGTTGTCTGGATCAAACACGGTTTCAAAGCGCACATACTTTGCTTTTGAGGTTGGATCTGCTTTTTCCAACAACTTACGCAATGGGAAGCCGCTCCAAGGAATAACCATTGACCATGCTTCAACACAACGCAAGCGGTAAATGCGTTCTTCTTGGTCAAATTGTGTCAGTAGATCTTCCATGCCATACACGCCGGGATTGTTGACATGCCCCGCAATTTCAACTTGCCAAGGTGAGGTGACATAGTTTGCTGCCATTTGGGCAACGTCTTCTTTGTCGGTCGTAAATTCGTAATAGTTGTTGTAATTCGTAATTTCTTCGAATGTGTTGGCGGCACGACCAAGTTCGTCAACAATGGCATCTGCAGCAGCGCCACTGGCGTCTCCACCAGCGCTTTCAACCGCAGCATCTGAGGTGGCAGTTTCAGCACTTGGAGACGTCCCACAAGCGGCAGCCACAACGCCACCTAACGAAAGTATGCCTGCCGTTTTCATGAATTGGCGGCGGCTCAAGTACACGTGCTCTGGTGTAATTTCTGAAGATCGGATTTTCTGGCTCATCTTTTCACCTTTCAATTGCTGTGATATTTGTTGTAAATGTTTACGTAGCTTCGGAGCGTCCCAAATGTATATTTCTTACATTTGCTTATTTGCTCTTCATATTTGATCTAAATTGGCGCGATATTCGCCGAATTCCAACTCACAGGGTACTGGAATTCAGGGTGTGGATGCAATTAGTATAACGATGAGGCGCTTTCGAAAGCTTAATGCGGGATGACCTAACGCTTAACATTAGGCGTGATTATTGTGGATTGTGAGTTAGACCGGCGGCCACGGGTAATGCCGGCCCGGACCTGGCGCTGGATATTGTTTGGTCTCAATGAGGAACTCTGTGCGCTCCAACATGGCCTTGAACTCATCTTCCTGAAGAAGTGGAACAAATGTAGCTTGGAGTTCTGGGGTGTCCAGCGCATTTCGAAACGCTGTAATTGCCGCCAACAGTTCGTCCGCAATTGGCTGTTCCGCAAACTCCCAGATGACTGAACGCAGCTTGTAATCTGCATGGAAGCACAGCCCGTGATCAATAAGCCAGAACCTAGAGTCATCTGCCTTAATTACATGACCGCCCTTCCGATCGGCATTGTTTGCAATGAAATCGAATAATGCAGCAGGACGCAACGAGTCTTTTTCAGCATCACTCAGGGTAAAGTAATGCACTTCAGGATCGTTATGAATGTAGAACTGGACTGACCCATGCCCATGCGGGCCATCACGGTAAATCGTTGGTGGCACAAAATTCCAACCCAAGGCCTCACTAAGATGGTAAGCGCAGACTTCGCGGAAGGCTAGCGTCCCAGAAGGGAAGTCCCACAATGGTTGTTCACCGCGAACCGGCTTGTAGATTGCCGGAATTTTATGCGTATCTGTATTGACATACGCTAAGAAGGTGTAGTTTGACCCGTAAGGCATTAACCCTTCGAGGTCTAATGTCCCTTCGGTCAAAATTTGAATAATTTCTTGGGGCGTAATGGAAACGCTTTTTTCAGCGTTATTGTCTTCTTCAGACATTAATATTGACGGTTAGTGCCGATGACCGTTGCGTTGTGGGCAAAAATGGCCATCCACATCAATTGGACTGAGGCAGTTCCCGCAAATTGGCCGACCTTGCGATGCAACCCAAGCCCCATAAGCACCCATGGCTAACATTTGAGACCGCGTTCCCCAGAACCGTGCAACCCGAGAGTTGTCGGGATCGTCTTCATTTTCTTGTGCAACCAGCACGATTAGGTCCATGTCTTCGTCATACCCTAATCCAATTTGACCTACTCGAAAAATAGCTTCAACTGGAGGTTCTAGCAACATGTTTGGGGTGTAATAATCACTCGTGGCTGGCTCAAGGTCGGGATTACGTTCTTGTAATTGCTGTACAAACTGCGCAATTCCAGTGGCAAGCTGCTGCACCTGAAATTTCTCCACCAACAGTGTAACTAGTTGAAAGTCCTGACGCGCTTGGATATAAAACGTGCGATTACCAGGCTGCCCGGTACAGTTGGCGGTAATGCGTGTGATTGGTTTCAGTTCTATTGTGTTGCCGCTCATACGGTTTGGTTTACTGCGCCCACCATTGGCACGCCCTTCATGAAGTGCAGCACTGAAATGCTGGCAGTGCTAATTACAATGCGCTGGAAAAGATCCAGTGGCGTCCCTAAATAGTGCGCCATCACAAGTTTAATAATATCGCTGTGCGCAAAAATAGCGATCGTGTCTTTCTTGCCAGGATACTCTCTGGCCAGTGCTTCCACTTTGTCTACCGCCCGGGCTTGGGCGGCTCTAAACGACTCGCCGTTCGGAAAAACAACCGTAGACGGATAGCTTTGCACGGCTTTCCACAGCTTTTCCTTGCGCAAGTCTTTTAGCAATTGGTCTTCCCAATCACCAAACCGAATTTCGATCAATTCGGGACACTCAACAACCTCTAGCCCTTTTTGCTCTGCCAGCGGTTTTGCAGTTTGCATAGTCCGCACCAAAGGACTTGAATAGATCGCCTTGAACTTCTCTTCTTTCAAATAGTCTGCCACCCGCGCAGCCTGTGCATGCCCCTTTTCATTAAGCTCCACAGGTAGGTGTCCCGCTAGCTTTCCCGTGGCGGTATATTGGTTTTCACCATGTCGAATAAGCAGTATTTTCATAGTTAAAAAATTCTACCATGCAGCCATTTACACTTACTTTAGCAACAAGTAGAATTCGACCGGCGATTTTGCCGAACACTTGTCGCTTTAGTAACAAATATCAAAACCAATCTGAATCTTTTAAGGTTCAGATGTAACGTTTTCGAAAATGTGGGGTCAAGGATAATGAAACCTTACAAATTCAAACATGCTCAATGTTCGAGGAGATATAGATAAATGGATCAACTAACAAATCTAATTCCAACTTTCGGTAGTTGGATCATCAACTTACTGATTGCAATTGCAATCTTCCTGATTGGCCGCATGATCGCCCGTTGGGTTGGCAACATGGTTGCTCGCTTACTTGGTCGTACCAGCCTAGATGAACGTGTCGCAAACGCAATGGGTTCAGATGGCGGTGACGGCATGGAATTGGAAAAAGGCATTGGCACTTTCGTTTACTACGTATTGATGCTCTTCGTCCTAATGATCTTGTTGGACTACCTAGGTCTGCAAAGTGTACTAGATCCAGTCAAGGAAATGCTGGCCAGCTTCTTCACTGCTGTACCTAAGATCATCAACGGCGCTTTGATCCTAGGTGTGACCTACTTGATCGCTCGTGTCGCAAGCAACATCGTGCGCAATCTGCTCGCAGCAGTTGGCGCAGATCGCTTGAGCGAACGCGTAGGCATGTCAAATCCTTCAGTTTCAAGCTTGGCCGGTTCAATCGTCTTCGCTTTGATCCTGATCCCAGGTATTGTCCAAGCGCTTGGCGCAATGGACATGCAAGAAATTGCAGCCCCTGCTAGCCAAATGCTTGACACCTTCTTGGGTGCAATTCCTAGCATCTTTGGTGCTGGCTTGCTGCTGTACATCGCCTACTTCGTTGGACGACTGCTTTCAAGTATTGTTGCTAGCGCCTTGACCAGCATTGGTTTTGACCGCGTTCCAAGCGCAATTGGCTTGAACTACCGCGGTGAACGCAGCCCATCACAATTGGTTGGCACCATCACCATGGTTGGTCTGATGTTGATTGCTGTAAACGCAGCGGTTGACATGCTCAACTTCGGTAGCTTGACCGAAATCGTGTCAACTGTAATCAGCTTCGGTGGCAACATCCTGTTTGGTTCAGTGATTTTGATCATCGGTCTTTGGTTGGCAAATTTGGCTGCAACCACCATCCAAAGTGGCGCTGGCAAGAATTCCGCCATGATTGCTACCATCGCCCGCTCAGCAGTATTGCTCCTGTTCGGTGCAATGGCATTGGGCCGCATGGGCTTGGCAGACGACATTGTCAATTTGGCCTTTAGCTCAATCGTGATGGCATTAGCTGTCGCAGGCGCTATCGCATTCGGTTTAGGTGGTCGCGACTGGGCGAAAAAGCAATTGGAACGTTTCGACAACCAATTGAACTAATCCGCCAATACACTGGCAGACTTCTGCAATCGGTGTAACAGTCTACTGACTTAACGGTAAAATGGTCGTGGCGGTCGCGTCACGACCATTTTTTTATTTCAGAATGACTGCGCAAACAGATTTCACCGAACTGACTGACGAAGAGTTAGTCCAGCTCGCCATAGCGCGTAGAGGCAGCGATGATCGTCCATTTCGTGTTCTTTTTGCACGACATAAAAAGATGATCTGGCGTGCTTGCTATCGGTTTGTTCATAACTCAGAAGACGCTGAAGACCTGACCCAAGACGTATTCGTCAAGGCCTACCGTAGCATGGCGCAATTTCAAGGCAAAGCCTCATTCAAAACTTGGCTCTACCGCATTGCAATCAACACCAGCCAAAATGAGTTGCGCCGCCGGTCCAGACGCCCTGTCAATAGTTCAACCACAATAGACGACTTAGCAGAAGTATTGCCGCAAAAAGACAGCCCAGAGTCAATATGGTTGAAAAATGAGCGCATGACCTTGCTAAAGAAGGCGCTCGCTGAACTGCGCTCAGCAGACAGTGAAATTATTTATCTTAAAGATATTCATCAAAAGCCCTATATTGAAATTGCTGAAACGCTAGACATTAGCGTTAGTGCAGCAAAAATGCGGGTGCAACGCGCTAGAGCCGCTTTAAAAGAGGCTTACGTACAGTTACAAAATGGAGGCGCGCAATGAGTTCACAACAAGAAAACACCCCTCTAGAACCCGAAAACGCAAACTCAACAGAGACCGACGTTACAGATGCTGAATTGGAAGCACTACTCGCTGATTTAGGAATGCTTGGGGAAGACATTCCTGAACTCAACGAATTAGATGCCCAAAACATTGAAGACCGTCTGCGCGGCAGCATTGCACGCGACACACTAGCGAACCGATCCTTGACGTTTGCAGGCGCTGGTTTCGTACAAGTCGTCCTCAAATTACTTTCCCCGCTATTTACTCGGAATAAACAACAGCGAAAGGCGCTGGTTTCTAGACGCAAGCGTAGAGAGAAAAGTTAACTATGGAAATTGTTCAAACTATTCAGTCTTCAATAAACGGTCTTATCAGTGATCTGATTGAATTTGTTCCGCGATTACTTGGCGCGACAATCTTTTTAATCATCACGCATTTCATATCTAAAATTATTGCGCGTGTTGTCCGCACGCTTGGCGCACGCTTTGGCATTGATGCGCTTCCAGAACGGCTTGGTCTTGCAGACAATATGCAACGTGCTGGAATTGAATTAAGCGGAAGTGACATTCTTGAGCGCATTATCTATTGGATCGTTTTTATCAATTTGCTAATCGTGCCGCTCGAAATTCTGGGCATTACCGCCTTAGTCGACACGCTCCGCAGCCTGATCAATTACATTCCAAGCGTTGTGTCTGCTTTGATCACGCTCATTGTCGGGGTCATGCTTGGGCGTTTCTTGGGGCGTACCGTTGCCGTCGCAATGGATGGAATTGGGGTTGAGTTTTATGAAACGCTGGGCAACATCGCCCAAGGGCTCGTAGTCATCATCGCTTCGATTGTTGCCTTGGGTCAACTGGGGATGGACGTCACGCTGCTCACCAACACGTTTAGCACCCTGCTCGCTATTATCGCTGCTGGCTTTGGGTTGACGTTTGCACTTGGCGGTCGCGATATTGCCAAGAATGTTCTTGCCGGACACTACGCGCGTGACACGTTCACAACAGGTGACACGATCAAGATCAATGAGCAAGAAGGTGTGCTTGAAGGCATTGGCACACTCAATAGTGAAATTGAGGTGGACGGTCGTCGGGTTGTAATCCCCAACACTTACCTCACTGAACGTCAGGTGGAAATCACTGCGTTTAGTGACCTCTCATTTCTAGAAGACCACGAAAACGAATAAGCTTGTCATTTTTCCGAGACAAAAGGGCATTTGGTTACCGAAGGGTATTTCCAAATGTCCTTTTTATTTTAACTAGGCTTTCTTCGTTGTAATCTGCAAAGCGCTCTTCGCGTTCAATATTGAGTGCCTCGCGTTGCGCATCTCGCCAGCGTGCTAGACGAGACTCAACCTCACGCTCATAGCCTTGATCTGAAGGCTCATAAAAGTAAGTCCCAAGCAACGTATCTGGCAAATATTGTTGCGCTGCCCAGTGGTCGTCTTGCGCATGGGGATAGACATAGCCTTGCCCATGCCCCAATGCTTTGCCATCTCTATTTGAGTCTTGAAGATGCTTCGGGACATCTAACTGCCCCATTTTAGAGACGCGTTCAAACGCCTTGAAGTAATGCGTTGTTGTGTTGGACTTTGGCGCAGTCGCCAAATACAGTGTCGCTTGTGTGAGTGGAAAAATCCCCTCTGGCATCCCGATAAATTCCAGTGACTGCATGGCTGCGCTCGTGACAACCAGCGCTTGTGGATCTGCCAGCCCAATGTCTTCAGAGGCTAAGATCAAAAGCCGCCGCATAATAAAGCGCGGCGTTTCACCGGCATATAGCATTTTTGCTAACCAATACAAAGCTGCGTCTGGGTCAGAACCCCGAATAGACTTGATGAACGCACTAATGGTGTCATAGTGCGCGTCACCGTCTTTGTCATAAAGCACAGCCCGGCGCTGAATGGACTCTTGCGCAACATCTAGCGTGACGTGAATGACACCCATTGCATCCGGATCTGTACTTTCAACGGCAAGTTCCAATGCATTCAACGCGTTGCGGGCGTCTCCATCGGCGATATTGACCAAGTGGACAAAGGCATCATCATCAATGTTGATATTGCGCTTGCCATAGCCTCGTTCGGGATCCGACAACGCCTGCTGCAACACTTGAGTCATATGTTCCGCTGTCAATTGTTGCAGTTGAAACACACGAGAACGCGACACAAGCGCCCCATTCACTTCGAAATATGGATTTTCTGTAGTGGCCCCAATCAACACAAACGTGCCGTTCTCAACATGAGGCAACAGTGCATCCTGCTGAGACTTACTCCAACGATGGACTTCATCCACAAATAGCAACGTGCGCTGGTTGTACAACTTACGGCGTTCTTGTGCTAATTTGATCTGCTCCCGCAGCGCAGGCACGCCATCTAGCACAGCGCTAAGCGTTGCGAAGTGCGCCTTGGTATGCCGTGAAATAAGCTTTGCTAGTGTCGTTTTACCAACGCCCGGCGGTCCCCAAAACAACAGTGATGAAAACAACCGGTCGGCTTTGATTGCGCGACGCAGCAAACGTCCTTCACCGACGACATGCTCCTGCCCAATATATTCATCAAGCGTTCGCGGGCGCATGCGGGCAGCTAAAGGCGCCTCTGTTTCCATGCGTTTTTCGTTGGCGTAGTCAAATAAATCCATGACGGCAGTATACTCGCTTGCCCAAAAATTTCAACAAAAAAAGCCGATTGCAAGTGCAACCGGCTCTTGTTCTAACGCACTAGCGCCTTACTAAAATCGATATTTCAGTAGCGCCCACAAGGTTGGAATACCGTCCAATGGGGACAGCTTTTTATTTTCGTAGCGCGCCTCATAGCTAATGGGCATTTCAACAATTTTGTGGCCAGCTTTCAATAATTTTGCCGTAATCTCGGCTTCAACATCGAAGCGCTTGCATTCCAAATTCAATGGTTCAAATGCTTTCCGAGACATCATTTTGTAGCAAGTTTCCATGTCACGTAAACGCGTGCCATATAAAACGCTCGTAATCCAGCTCATCAGATTATTACCAAAGCGCATAATCGTCTTTTGGCTGGCTAGATCGCGCACACCATAAACAACATCTGTGTTACCAGTTTCAATGACAGCAAGCATCTTCACAAAGTCTTGTGGATCATATTCAAGATCGGCATCTTGAATGACGGCAACATCTCCCGTCGCCGCTTTCAAAGCGGTTGCGAGTGCAGCGCCTTTCCCTCGATTAACTGGGTGATGCAAGACCAGCACACCATCATCTTTGCCATATTCGTCCAAAATTGCACCTGAGCCATCAGATGACGCATCGTTGACGAGAACCAGTTCAAACGGCATGGGTAATTCACGCACTTTTTCAATAATGGCGTGAATTGTTTCTGCCTCATTGAATACAGGCATGATGATTGATAATTTCATAAACTAACTATTCTTGAATACGGTCTGTCATGTTAAGAAACAGAGCCGCCACATTTTAGAAGGTTTGATGCAATATTGAAAGGCTATAGCCGCCTACTGCAAATATGACCACGGGTTTTGCCGTGCGCCATTGAATAAAATTTCGTAGTGCAAGTGCGGCCCACTTGAATTCCCAGTGCTCCCTGCAAGGCCAATAACGCCCCCTTGAGAAACGCCTTGTCCACAACCGACATTGATCTGCGAAAGGTGCGCATAAACCGACTGGAAGCCGTTACCATGGTCTACCACGACCATATTGCCATAGCCCCAATGGCTCCAGCCAGAGAAAACCACCACACCATTGTCTGACGTATAAATCGGATCACCAATCCCAGCCGCAATATCTAACCCTTGATGCACTGCTGAATAATTGTAACCAGAGATCGAACGGTTATTTGCCGGCCAGACAAAAGAGGTATTCCCAACTGGACCACGATAACTTCCCTCGCCAGCACAAGCGCCAGAACCAGCGGCACTCCAAAAGGCACGGAAAATTTTCTGTCCCGTAGATGTTGTCTGATTGGTTTCTTGCAGAACTGGCCCAGGGATTTTCAAGTCCCGCGACCCCCCAACAGCCATCACATAAGTGCCTGGAATCAGATCAGGCTCTTCTTTATCAATGTCGTTGCCTTCGTAATCAATGAGCGTTGAAACGTCCACGTTGAGGCCTTTCGCCACACCATTGATTCCGTCTTGCTCTTGGACAAGATAAAGCACCCCGTCAACAGGCGGAATCAGTAGCTCTTGACCTGGAGTCAAATTATGCGGGTCATCTGCAAGTACTGCCACGTTACTCCACAAAATTGTTTCTGCATTCAGCCCGTGTTTTTCTGCAATTCCATATAAACTGTCACCGGGCAACACTTCATACTCTACGGGGGATGTCCGCGCCCGGGCTGGAATATTCGTTTGTGGATCTACTTTACGAATAATGGTCGCATCATCTTGGATGAATAAAACATCGTCGTCTGGCGGAAAATCTTGCGGGATGATGGGTACTTCTTCCTCTGCAACTTCCACGACTGGGGGTGCATCCGTGATTTCAGGTAAATCTAGTGCTTGCACCCGATTGACAGGATCTAAACGAAGAAATAAGCCAATGGCAACTGCAGAGGCAATTACCGCAATATGTGGCAAAAAACGCCGCAAGCTTTCAATGCGGTCTTGAAACGTGATTGTTTTTTCAGATTCAGAATCAGACATAAAATATTTTTATTGTGCAATAACAGAATTGAATCTTACTTTCTCTAGCGGTGGAAACGCATTAATAGTTGCTGTGCAGTAGTGTCAGCGTTGTCTCACAATATTGGAACAAAAACGGCTCGCGTGCAGCGAGCCGTCAAAAAACAGTTTTAATTTGAAAGTGTTTAGTTCACTTTCCCGAGTTGCTCTAGGAACTCGTAGTTGTTGTCTGTCTGACGCATCTGGTTCATCACCGCTTCGGTTGCTTGGATCTGATCCATCCCAGCCCCTGTTGGTGGCTGTGAAATCATTTGACCATACATGCGGCGCATGAGCCATACGCGCGGCGTAATGTCTGGACCCAGCAACAATTCTTCACGACGCGTTGATGAGCGTTCAATGTTGAAGGCTGGGAAGACACGGCGTTCTTGCAGTTTACGAGACAAGTGAAGTTCCATGTTACCGGTCCCTTTAAATTCTTCGTAAACCATGTCATCCATACGTGACCCGGTGTCAACCAAACACGTTGCCACAATGGTCAATGAACCACCATCTTCAATATTACGGGCGGCACCAAAGAAGCGTTTGGGTGGGTACAACGCAGCAGGGTCAAGACCACCAGAAAGTGTCCGGCCAGATGGCGTTACAACCAAGTTATAAGCTCGGCTTAGGCGTGTAATAGAGTCCATCAAAATCACAACATCGCGACCCGTTTCAACGAGGCGCTTTGCGCGCTCCAAGACCATTTCAGCAACGCGAACGTGGGACTTGACAGGCTCGTCAAAGGTAGAGGCGATCACTTCTGCGTCTACAGAGCGGTCCATGTCCGTGACTTCTTCGGGCCGTTCACCAATCAGTGCCACCATCAGGTGCACACCAGGATAGTTTCGTGAGATTGCGTTAGCCACTTCTTTCAGCACTGTCGTCTTACCAGACTTTGGTGGTGACACAATCAGACCACGTTGGCCTTTCCCAATTGGAGCAATCAGGTTGAGCATGCGGGTTGACAGCGTGAATCGATCCGTTTCGAGATTGAACCGTTCGTCTGGGAAGATCGGCGTCAGCGATTCAAAGTTCCGACGGCGCTTTGCTTGTTCAGGATCAAGCCCATTGACGGCCTCAACCCGAATCAGACCAAAGTATTTTTCTGAGTCTTTGGGAGGACGAACTTGCCCGATAACCATGTCACCAGTGCGTAATCCGAAACGACGGATTTGGCTCTGACTGACATAAATGTCTTCAGGTCCAGGAAGATAATTCGATGCACGCAGAAAGCCGATGCCATCTTCGACGACTTCCAGCACACCACCGCGCAATTTCAAACCTTGACGCTCTGCGTTTGCTCGCAGCAAATTCAAGATAAGATCTTCCTTTTTCATGCGGCTATAGCCAGCCACATCCATTTCTTTCGCCTTAACACGCAATTGACTTAGCGTTTGGTTTTCCAGCATCGCGATGTCCATTTTTTCATAGCGAACAGCTGGTTGGCGGTCGGTGTTAGAAGAGTTCCGATGTTTCAATTTTTATTTCCAACAAGTTTAGTAGGGATCCTAAATATTAATTCAGGTAAAGACGCATTCTAAGCAGGTCAAACGACAAACACGCAAATATATACAGCGTTTGTTGTATAAGTTTTCGTACTTTTAATATAGTGGGTAAATGAGCAAACGGTTGCTGTGGCTCGAATTGAGAACAACCTCAAATCGATTGTAGCATTCTCGATTTTTCACGTCAACTAAAACTTAGGACAACTAAGAAATACACTAACGGTGCAGCAAACAACCAAGAATCAATCCGGTCCAGCACCCCACCGTGAGCACCCATGAGACGCCCGGTATCCTTTACAGCAACCTCTCGTTTTAGCATCGACATTGCTAAGTCTCCAAATGGGCTAATCAATGCTACTAGAAATCCAGTAATTGCCCCTATCTGTAATGTCAGCGGCGAACTTGGTTCAACCTGCAGCCACACCCAGGCCCATAGCCCGCCGAAGAGTGTTGTCAACACAAGAGAACCAATTAAGCCCTCCCAGGTCTTGTTTGGGCTCAAACGAGGCACTAGCCGAGTCTTGCCTAGTGTCCGCCCAGCAACATATGCTGCGCTATCGGCGAACCAGACGCTCAACAACAGCAAAAATGTCCATGTGCGCCCTGCCTCAAGCGTCCGAATAGCCGCTAAATAGCTACCGAGAATACTAAGGTACAAGACACCGGTAATCATAAATGCCCAGCTATGTAAAGTAGCATTGCCTTTCTCATAGCGGCGCAAAAACAATATAGTAATGCTAATCAGCGCGACTGCATTCCCCAAGCTCACATATTGAGGCGTGAATACATTGACACACACCAAAGCAACAACGAAAAGCGGCAATGCGACTTCCGCATAATGTGCTTTTAGTGCTGGCATCATTTGCGCATATTCATACGCACCAATTCCCAACAGTAAGAGCATTGCAAACTGATAGGGTAGACCACCTACCCACATCAACACTGTTGCAATAGGAACAAGTATGGCTGCAACCAGCAACCGATCTTTTAGCATAACGAACGGGTGTGGTTAGGACACCTGCTCTGAAATCATGCCAAAACGGCGTTCGCGTTTTTGGAATTGATCTAAAGCTTTGCGGAGTTCTTCTGGACCAAACTCAGGCCAGTAGAGAGACGTGAAGTGCCACTCGCTGTACGCACCTTGCCAAATTAGGAAGTTGCTAACACGAATTTCGCCACTCGTCCGGATAATAAGATCTGGGTCAGGTTGTCCAGCCGTAAACAGATAACGATTAATCGTTTCTTCTGTAATATCTTCTGGATTGTACCCTTCGGCAACAATGCGCTTCACGGCGTGCACAATTTCGTCACGTCCACCGTAGTTGAAAGCAACATTCAGGACTAAGCCAGTATTGTTACGCGTGTAATCTGTGGCCGACTGGACTTTGTTTGCTAGCCGCTCACTGAGACCGTCTAAACGGCCAATATGATGAATTTGAACATCATTTTCGTGCAGTTCTTGAAGTTGATTATCTAATACATCCTCAAGAATCCGCATGAGGCCGCGAACTTCGAGCTTTGGTCGATTCCAATTCTCAGTGGAAAATGCATAAATCGTCAGTCGTTTAATGCCTAATTCGACGCAGGACTCAATAATCCGACGGAGATTATCGGTTCCGGCGCGGTGACCTGCTAAACGCGGTAAGCCACGCTCTTTTGCCCAGCGACCATTGCCATCCATAATAATGGCGACATGTTCAACAGTGCGGGCAGGCTTGGCTTTCGTAGCGATTTGAGAGTTTTGCTTAACGTGCAAGGATGACTCGCTTGTTACTTCTGCGGCTCATGCAGCTAAACTTGCATGATCTCTTCTTCTTTACGCTTACCCATCGCGTTCATTTCATCGACGTGCTTGTCAGTCAAGTCTTGAACGCGCTTTTGAGCGCGGCTCAAATCATCTTCAGTGATCATTTTTTCTTTTTCCATTTCACGAAGATCATTGAGCACATCCCGGCGAATGTTACGTACCGCAACACGTGCATCTTCAACCACCCCGCCACTGACCTTGATCAGATCTTTACGACGATCTTCTGTCAGCATGGGCAGGATAAGGCGAATAATTTTGCCATCATTGCTTGGCGTTAGGCCAAGGTCTGATGCATAAATTGCACGTTCCACGTCTTTCAGCGTTGATTGATCAAAAGGCCGAATCGCAAGCACGCGCGGTTCTGGAACAGAAATCGCGGCAATTTGTTGCAACGGTGTTTGCATACCGTAATATTCAACTGTAATGCGATCAACAAGTGCTGGCGTAGCGCGGCCAGTGCGGATCGTAGTCAAATTACCTTTGAGTACACGCACTGCGGCTTCCATGCGCTCTTGGGCATCGGCTAATGCATCTTCAACCATCGTATAGCTCCTACGTAAACGCGTTCGGGATAAAGTCTAGTCGTATTTCTATTCAATACAGATATACAGTGCTGACAAGTATACAGGTCGACCAGCAACACTATTTTGGTGTGTTGCTTCCTGTTCTTCGTCATTAGTGGACAGTCAACATGGTCTCTGGGTTGAGACCACAAATGAGGGAAAACAGACGTTGTCAGCGTCACTAGAATACACTGAACAAATGAACGCTGCAAGTCTGCATTAAGTGAAACCACACGATTTCATGTGGTTTCACCAAACTATTTTGTATACCGCTGGGCAGTCGTACTAATCGCTTTCAACAGATGACACTAGTGTGCCAATCTTTTCTCCGAGTATCGCCTGCTGCAAGGCATTTGGCGCCCACATATTGAGCACCAAAATTGGCATGTTGTTATCCATACAGAGAGACAATGCTGTGCTGTCCATCACATTAAGCCGTCGATTTAGGGCATCAATATGGGTCAGTTCGTCAAACTTGACCGCATCTGGATTTTTCTTTGGATCAGAGTCATAAACACCATCGACCTTAGTCGCCTTGATGACCACATCGGCTCCAATTTCCATTGATCGTAGCGCCCCAGCCGTATCGGTTGTGAAGAACGGATTCCCGGTTCCACCACCGAAAATCACCACACGTCCTTTCTCTAAGTGACGCATCGCGCGGCGACGAATGTAGGGTTCTGCAACTTTCTGCATTTCTATGGCTGTCTGCACCCGCGTCTGAACACCAATGCGTTCCAATGCGTCTTGTAGCGCAACAGCATTCATCACGGTTGCAACCATACCCATATAATCTGCTGTCGCACGCTCCATACCGCGCTCAATGCCCTGCTGTCCGCGCCAAATATTACCGGCACCAATCACCACTGCAATTTCAACCCCAAGCCCATGGATGGCTTTGATTTCAGATGCAATGAGTTCTGCTTGTGTCGGGTCAATTCCCGCACCTGCTCCGGAAGACAGCGCTTCCCCGCTTAGCTTGAGCAAGATACGCTTGTATTTGACAGTAGTCATGTCGTTGAGTTGTCCTTTAGCTTGAATTTGTTGTACGCAAAAAAAAGGGCCAACCGAAGTTGACCCTAGCACTTATCTGCCTAATTCGTAACGCGTAAAGCGTTGAATGATCATGTTTTCACCGATCTTTGAAATAGTAGCATTCAAAAGATCAAGCACTGTCATGTCTTCATCTTTGATGAACGCTTGTTTCATCAATACGGTTTCCGAATAGAATTTTTCTAAACGACCAGTAACAATTTTTTCAGCGATATGTTCTGGCTTGCCTTCATCCATTGCCATTTTCTTGAAACGTTCTTTTTCACGATCCAAATCTTCAGCAGGAATATCTTCTACATTCATGTAGAGCGGATCTGCCATGGTGATGTGCAGCATGAGGTCATGCACAAACGCTTGGAAGTCTTCTGAACGGGCAACAAAGTCCGTTTCGCAGTTGACTTCAACCATCACACCAACGCGACTGCCTTGGTGCACGTATGAAGAAATGACGCCTTCATTTGCGTCACGCCCTGCTTTCTTTGCAACTTTTGAGAGACCTTTTTCACGCAACCATTCAATTGCTTTTTCAATGTCACCGTCTGAGGCAACGAGTGCTTTTTTGCAGTCCAGCATCCCGGCCTGAGTACGTTCGCGCAATGATTTTACGTCAGCAGCTGTAATAGCCATTTTTTGTACTCCTTTTATTTTGATTTATTTTTCGAAGGAGAGCTACATATGTAGCTCTCCAATTTTAGGATTTGAATTTATTCGGATGCGCTTTCGTCAGAAGCTGCCGCGTCACCTTCACCAGCATCTGCGGCTGGAGTTGCACCGTCATCTTCAAATTCGAGCTCACCTGAGCTTAGCTTACGCAGGGTCGATTCACCAAGCAAGTTATCATCATCTTCCAGTGCGAAGACGGTATCAGACGTGCTTTCAGAGCCACCGGTCGGGACAGTTTCACCGTCTTTACGCATCGCATCGCCTTCTAGACACGCATTTGCCATCGTGCCAACAATCAACTTGATCGCGCGAATCGCGTCGTCATTAGCAGGAATAACCCAGTCGATTGTTGATGGATCACAGTTGGTGTCCACCATGGCAACAACTGGAATACCCAGCTTGTTTGCTTCTTTGACTGCGTTTTCTTCGCGGCGCACGTCAACCACAAACAACATTGAAGGCAAGTCACCCATGTTGCGGATACCGCCAAGGCGGTCTTCCAACTTGTCGATGCGGCGTTGCAACATCAGGCGTTCTTTCTTGACCAATGAGTCCCAAGCGCCAGTGTCACGGCCACGTTCTAGGCGTTCTAGTTCAGAGATCCGTTCTTTGATGGTACGCCAGTTGGTCAAGGTGCCACCTAACCAGCGCGTGGTGACGTTAGGCATCCCTGCGCGACTTGCTTCAGTTGCAATTGCATCTTGGGCTTGTCGTTTGGTACCAACAAAAAGAACGGTACCACCACCAGCAACAGTGTCGCGAACCAAGTTGTACGCAACATCAATTTGTTTAATTGTTTGTTGAAGGTCGATGATGTGGATTTTGTTCCGCTCGGTGAAGATATAAGGCTTCATGCGCGGATGCCACTTGCGGGTGCGGTGTCCAAAGTGGACGCCCGTTTCCAAGAGGGCTTTCATTGAAACGGCAGACATATGTAATTACTCCTCGTCGTTTATTTCTCTCACTTTCCTCAACCCAGACAGACACTAGCCACAGCTAGAACGACGTACCAGTCAGAAAGTGTGTTATTCACTTGCCTACAGATGTAGACACAAAACTGGCGAGGGTATTCCTCGCCGGCCAAATTCTATCATAAAGAGACGTGATCCCAAAGCGTCTAAAGACCTTTTCGCACGTGCATCATTTGTAACAACAAGACACCTGCCGCAACTCCAACATTTAGCGATTCCACAGCATTTGCCATGGGAATATGTACGGCGTTTGTCGCAATAGTTCGGGCAGCGGCACTAGCACCATCGGCTTCATTGCTAACAATCAGTGCCATGTTTTGCTGAGCTGGCATTTCCAAATAATGAACACCGCTAGTGACATCAGCGATATAGGTTGCATGTGTCCGCAAATTGGCTTTGATCTCTGGCCAAGACAGTTCTATGACTGGCAGCCGAAAATGGGCACCCATGCCACTGCGCAGAACCTTGGGGCTTAGGTAGTCGACACTATTCTGAGAGAGATACACACAATCTATACCCGCGCCAGCCGCTGTTCGCAGAATGGTGCCCAAATTCCCAGGATCAGCAACATCATCGATAACCAATACAAAATGATGCGCCGCAGGCTGCTCTAACGCTATTTCAAGCACTGCGAGTACGCCCTGCCCATGCGCTGTGTCCGAACAACTCTCAAACACGTCGGGTGTTACAAAAACCTTCAGGTGCTCTGTATTCCTAAGTTGCGCTAAAAAGTCAGCATCATTCTGTAAGTAGTCTTCACAAATAACCAAGGTATGGAAAGACGCGGTCGACTCCAAGGCTTCAAGCACTAACCGTTTGCCTTCCACAACATATTGCTGGAACTTACGGCGCAGCTTGCGGCTAGACTGCAATTTACGAATATGCTTGATTGTCGAATTCTGCCGACTAGTAATGATGCTCATATTGATGTAACGCAGGTAATAAAAAAGAGCTACCTAAAAATAGGCAGCTCTTTCATCAAATACAAACCGTAAACGCTTATGAGTCAGTTGCTTGAACAACTGCAGCGAACGCTTCAGGATTATGTACAGCAAGGTCAGCAAGCATCTTTCGATTCAAATCGATGTTTGCTTGCTTCAAGCTGTGGATCAAGCGGCTGTAGGTAGTGCCATTTTGGCGGGCAGCAGCGTTGATGCGGGTATTCCAAAGGCGACGCAAGTCACGGCGGCGTTGGCGGCGATCGCGATATGCATACCAAAGGCTTTTGAGCATTGCTTCGTTAGCGCGCTTCCACAAGCGATGGCGAGTGCTATGTTGCCCTTCCATCATTTTAATGATCTTTTTGTGGCGGCGGCGGCGTACAAAACCAGTTTTTACACGTGTCATTTTGGATAACTCCTAAAAGCCAAACTTAACCAGGTGGGTTGGCCTTGTACTTGCGCAAGTAAGGTGCCAAGCGGCGAACGCGCTTTGCGATGCCTTTTGATTGCACTTCATGCGTTTCTGCCAACAATGCCTTAGTACGCTTTGACGTATTACGGCGAAGGTGACCTTTACCAATTTTGGTGCGCATCAGCTTGCCAGAACCAGTCACTTTAAAGCGCTTGGCTGTTGCTTTATGCGTTTTCAACTTATATTTTTTAGTTCGTGTCTTTTTACGCGGCATCTCATTCTCCCGCCAGTAATAGAGCCCCGTTACGGGGCTCTTTTTATGATTTAGATTTTTTCTCGTCCGCACCCGGAGCTAAGATCATCAGCATTGTGCGTCCTTCCATACTTGGTGGGACTTCAACGTGAGCAATATCTGCCAGCTCGTCCTTGATTTCCATCATGTCTTCGCGAGCGATCTCTGGGTATTGAATTTCTCGACCACGGAAGCGCACCCGCACTTTGACCTTCTTGCCTTCTTCAAGCCAACGGCGTGCATCACGCACTTTGAAACTGCGATGATGCTCTGTTGTCTTTGGACGGAGACGAACTTCCTTGATTTCTATTTGCTTTTGTTGCTTACGAGCTTCCTTTTCCTTCTTCTGACGTTCGTAAAGGAATTTCCCGTAATCAAGCACCCGACACACGGGCGGGCGCGCTGTAGGCGACACTTCTACAAGGTCTAGGCCTGCTTCACGCGCAATCTCGCGCGCACGATCAGTCGATACTACATCATAGTTAGTACCATCATGGCCGATGAGGCGAACTTCAGGCACGCGAATACGCTCATTTATCCTGAATTTCGGCCCGCTAGACCGTCTTTGAACATTGCTTCTACGTCTTCTAATTTTACAAATCCTTGTTAAATTTGCCGCTCAAATGGCGACAAAAATGTCATTCAACAGCGACCCAAGATACTATCATAGTGAGCATCAAAGGTCAATTATTTTGTTTGGAATTCATTGTCCGCACCAACATCTGTTCAAGTCCAGATGTTAACCGGCGTGACATAAGTGGCATCCAGTTATTTTCGACTGGATAGCGTTGTAGCAATTTGCGAACAACGTCACTCACTGCATAGCCAGGGACTGGGCCGTCTGCCAGCGTATGCAACTGTTCCCGCAAGAACGTCAAGTAAGACATACAGTACTCAATTTCATCAATCAAATACTCAAACCGTTTTGACTTGCGCCCTGCTACTACTGTATACCCATTGTATTTGGGCTGCGTTAACGCTGTTAAGTTTTCGAGCCATCTGTCAATGTCTGCATCTGCTAAAAATGGATGCTGACCGGCAAACAATGTGTCCCCAACAAAAAGTGTATTGTTTGTTGGCACATCGACCCAAATGGCACCAGCGGCAGAACCACCGGCATGGACAAGGTCACAATGAACCTTCCCTTTTACCAACGTCATTTTGCCCTGCATTGACAGTGTCGGCGCAATCGTTCGAACACCACTAAGGTCATTGACCAATTCGTGCTCGCCGCCAGACTGACTGCTATGTGACTTATACACCTCAGGATACGCGATAATTTGCGCATATGCGGCTGTATGTGCAATCACAGGGGCCTCACACCACTGATTCCCCATGATCCGATCTCGATTATGATCGGTATTGATAACATAACGTATAGAGCCCGCTTCCAGTTGTGCTAACTGCAAACGCCATTTACGCGTGTCGACGGGCGATGTTGGCGTATCGACGCACAGAATTCCTTTTGGCGTGACAATTGCACCAACTGTGACACCAAAGAAGTTCGATTCGATAAAGATATTGTCGCGGATACGCTGCATAAGTCTTTTAAGAAACCGTTCTCACGGCTTACATTCGCATTATAGCACTTGCATTGAATGGGCAAAAACAGGTAAATATAGAAAAGAGCAAGCTCAATCTTTTCTAAACAAACTGTTTTCTAATCTCAATGATTTGTCATTATTCACTTTCTATAATAAAAGAGTAATGCTTACCGTAACAAAAGTTGATGAAAATAACTCTCCACAAGATGGCGTGAAGATGGACTCACTTCAACGTCTTACTAAAACTCTTACCGGGAAGCATTCGTTACAAGATGCATTGCAAGTTGTAACGGATGAAACGACACGCTTATTTGGCGCAGATACCGGCTTACTATTGCTGTTTTCGCCCCGTGGCAGTGTCCGGACAACCTTCCAAGCAACCGGGTCTACAGAAACTGGCATGCTTGGGCCGTCTCCAACTGCTATTCAACAACTCGTTGGTGCGTTTAAGAACTGGTCGCAAACAGCGAAAGCGTCTGCATTGGTCGCGCAGTCAGCGCTTGATCCGAATTGGCAACAGCTTGGTAGCGATGTCCCGCTCATGCGTTCCGCACTGGTCGTTCCTGTCGTGACAGAAACTTCTGTACCTGCGTGTTTGGCCTTTATTAGCGCAACTCCTAACCAATTTAATGCTAGTCAACAAGCACTGGCAGAGATGATTGGCGTGCAGGTGGCGCTGAAATTGGAAAATGCAACGGTGCGCCAACAGGCAAACGCCGAACGTTCAATTTTGCGTGCAATTGTCGGCGGCGGACACGATGCAGTTCTCGTCACAGACTTGCACAATCGGCTGCTTCTGGCTAACAAACCAGCGCAACAAAGCCTTTCTATCCCTAGTGACGCAGTTGGCAATCCAATCAACTATTCCGTCACAGAGCCAGCGATCTTGAACTTCTTCCAAGCCTTTGGCGATGAAGAACAGATTACGCGCGAAATTGAGCTAAATGACGGTCGTGTCTTCGACTGCGCGTTAGTGCAGTTGCCAAACGTTGGGAAAGTGCTAAGCATGCATGACATCTCCACGTTTAAGCATTTGGATGAGATGAAAAACGAGTTTGTCTCCCAAGTCGCACACGACTTGAAGGCCCCGCTCGGCGTCATCTATGGCTATGGTTGGCTACTCAACGAAGTTCCAAAGCTAAACCCTGAAGAAAAAGAATACGTTGTGCAGATTATTAACTCTGTGGAACGCATGCGCAGCCTGATTGAAAATATTTTGGACATCGGCCGCATTGAAATGGGCATTAGCGCTGAATTTGAAGTGACTGAAATTCCACCTGTCATTCGGTCAGTCATGGAACAAAATCGACCAATTGCGAGCCAGAAAGAAGTCAACTTGACCTCAGAAATTCATGGCGAACTACCATTGGTCTTCGGTGCTGATATGCGTCTTGAGCTCGCGCTAAACAACTTGGTTGGGAATGCGCTCAAGTTCACCCCATCTGGCGGCTTAGTGACCATTGAAGCCGAGAGTAAGGGCGACAAGGTGCTGGTCCACGTCAAAGACACTGGTCCTGGTATCCCGAAAGAACAACAGAACAAACTGTTCGAAAAGTTCACAAAGCTCAAAGCTGGTGGCAAAAATGCCGAAGGACATGGTCTTGGCTTGGCAATTGTAAAATCAATTATTGAAGCCCACGAAGGTGAGGTTTGGGTTGAGTCTGAAGTTGGCAAAGGAAGCACGTTCTCATTCTCATTGCCAGTGCATGCCATCTTGAAGCAAGAACCGGTTGAATAGATAAAACGTTTACAATCAAAAAAAGGACTGGCACGAAATCCAGTCCTTTTTTGATTCACATTTCAAGATGTAAGTGCTACCCCCGATAGGGATTCAAGCCAAGCGCAAACAAAAACCACTTACGCTCCAGTTCATCAATGAAATCTTGCGGCATGTTGTGTCGTTTAGCGAACTCAAGCTGATGGGCATAGGCATAAGCCTCTTCTTGTTCTTCGGTCAGGAATACACCGCGCAAGAAATGGGCACAGTGCAGCGCCTCATGATAAATCACCGAAGCAACGACCATCATGTCGCCTTCCAACATGGCAACTTGACAGGTTCCATTTGGACGCAAACGAGCCCACGCCAAGCCAGGGTCATTACTAGGAATAATCTCAGTAATGTACGTCTGCGCAAGCTGATAGATAGCCGGTTCAAATGCAGCCAACCACCCTAATGCTTCGCTAGTCCCTGCCACGAATTCTGGCGGCCCTGTTATCCAACCTTCAACGATTGTTGGAGTCTGGAAATCAATGGTAAGTTCACTGGCCGGCTCACGATCTAATGGATCAGGGGCAGGTGGCGGCGGGGGATCTGGAATGACCAGCTTATAACCAACAATCAACTGCTGCCCAAGTTGGAGAACATCGCTCTCCAATTCATTGATCTTGATTAACTCGTCAACCGTCGTGCCGTGGTTCCGCGCAACTTTTGCTAAGTTGTCGCCCGCTTGAACAACATATAACACTGGAACAATTTCACCCGCTTGGTCTGCGACAGGCGCGGTTGGCGGTTGAGAAACTGGTTGCGGTGCGGGTGCTGGCGGCGCAACGTTTTGCGCTGGCACTAAGATTGTTTGCCCAACGGATAACTGATTTGGATTATCGAGGGCATTGAGCGTGAGCAATGTCTCTACAGAGGTGTCGTGCTTTTGCGCAATTCGGGAAAGCGAATCGCCTGGAACGACAATGTAAGGCTGCGTGTCAGCTTGTGCAGCCACGATCGTGACCACACTGAAGCATAGAAGAACGCTAACAACAATGGCACGCGGCAAGCGTCTAGAAAAAAATCTGATTTGCAAAATGAATTATTGACCTTGGATATATTCCACGTTATTGGCAAGGAGCCCAACAAGATCATAGTACCGCTCATACGCTTCACGATCAAGAATTATTGTCTGAACGTACGTATATTGAGGGAATGTATCTATAAAAACTAATGTTTGGTTAATTTTATCCGTATGATTGTCATGGATTGCGTAAGCCAACACTGTACTATTGTTGGTTTCCGACCAACGCTGAAGTTGCGTTTCTGGTGGGAATGTAAGGGATGTATAAAAGCCAACTACCTCAGCGTGCGTCCGCGCATTGTCCAGCACTTCAATTTGCATAGAAATCGGTTCTGTACCAGTAAAGATTGCGTTTGCATCCAAGGTTTCTACAGACCAAGATGTTGGATATAAGACGGCAAATGTCTTGGTCGGATGCTCATAGCGTTGAACATCAACTGTGACAGGCGCAGGCGTTCTCCACCCGACATGCGGGTTTGGTAATGTAGGAATTGCCTGCGGACGGTCAGAAAACCAAATCATTTGCGATGCAAGCAGGAATACACCCAACAAGCTACAAACAACAACTACCACCCAAAGGGTTGAACGGTGCATCGGATTACGCGGCAGGCAATAGCCCCCCGCCTGTAATAACTGCTCGCAGCACTAAGCCCCAAACAAAAAATAGCGCCACAGCGTACACAAGCCCTTCTTGATAGCTACTACGCCCACGCGTGTAGGCAAAAATCGCTGGGATTGTAATGGCCATCATGATGTCGTATAAGTAATGCACCCAGCGTTCTGCGGCAATCCCGTTGAAATACATCAGGCCCCCAAGTACAAGTTGCACAATGAGCAATAGCGCATTGATCACCAACGCGCCCCAGAAATTAGAGTTCAGCTCTTCCCGACGGAACCAAAGCCAAAAACTCCAAATCGCCATAAATGCTGAGAACAGAAGCGCAGTATTGTAGAGACCAGTGTAGATAGGAATTAGAGCAGTCATAAGTGGGGAGTTTAGCACAAATAAACTTGGGTTTCATTAGGCCGAGCGCAACTGACAAGAGCAATGTGAGTGTGCTATTATTTGCGCATGAGCAACACAACGCACCATCACCATCATCATAGTTTTTGACGACGGCAAACGGATGCGGCGGGCTATTTCAACATAGCCACAGGAAATGTAACTGAACCCACTTTCATCCGAGAGTGGGTTTTTTATTTGAATAACTTATGAGTGACCGAAACACAATTCGAATTGGTATTCCTAGCAAGGGGCGACTGCGCGACTCTGCCCTCAGTTTCTTAGAGCAGTGTGGACTAAGCGTATACAAACCCAACTCACGTCAATATATTGCCACGATGCCTGCGTTGCCAAACGTACAGGTCGTTTTTCAACGCGCTGGTGATATTGTTGTCGGCGTTCGCAGCGGCAGCCTAGACTTTGGCATTACAGGATTAGACATTGCCGAAGAATATCGTGGCGAGAAGCAAAAAGTTGTCGTTATGCACCCAGCTCTTGGCTTTGGAAGTTGTCGACTAGAGTTGGCCGTGCCCGAAACTTGGACAGATGTAGACACCGTTGCTGACTTAGGCGCACATCTGAAATCAATTTCAGAACCACGTTTAGCAAGTAAGTTCCCAGTGCTCACGCAGCGCTTTCTTGCAGAAAACAACCTTGATGCTTGCAAGCTAATTGCGCCTGAAGGCACCTTAGAAATCGCGCCTGAACTCGGTTATGCAGATTTTATTGTGGATCTAGTGTCGTCTGGGCAAACCTTGAAAGACAATCGCATGAAAACAATTAGCGGCGGTTGTATTCTAAACTCACAAGCCTGCTTGATTGGTAGTCGCGAAAACTTGAAAGATGAAGCTGTACTTGCTGTCGCCAATACATTGCTTGAGCTTACGGAAGCTAATCTACGTGCGAAAGGGTTCTACCACCTCATTGGCAATATTCGGGGCGACTCACCAGAGACAATTGGACAACTTCTTTTTGAAAAAACGGATGTTGGCGGCCTCACTGGCCCAACGGTCGCCCGTGTCGTTGACCGACAAAATTCAAACAATACATACGCAATTGAGGTGATTGTGCCGAAGCCCAAAATTGCCACTGCCGTCAAACAACTGCGCGCTATTGGCACAACTGGTGTAGTGGTGATGCCAATTACGTACATTTTTGAGGAAGCACCTGCTAGCTTCACTGAACTGCAAGCCGAGCTTGCCAACCCAACTCAGCGCTAATGATTACAGCCAGCAAATTTGTCCGCGAACACTTTCGCACGCTAGCCCCCTACACGCCTATTGTGCCGTTTGATGTACTTTCGGAGCAGCTAGGCCGCCCAATTGACGACATCATCAAGCTAGATGCGAATGAGAACCCATACGGTCCAAGCCCCAAAGCCATTGCTGCGGTACAGAACTTGCCGTTTCCGCATATCTATCCGGACCCGGAAAGCCGCAAGCTACGCGCTTTGCTAGCGGATTTTTTGCAAGTTCCCGCTGACCAGATTCTGTGCGGTGCTGGCGCCGACGAACTCATCGATCTCATTTTGCGATTGGTTCTTGAACCTGGTGAAGCAATTTTGAATTGTCCGCCAACGTTCGGCATGTATGCGTTTGACACCGCTATCAATGCTGGCACTGTCATCTCGGTCCCGCGTAAAGCAGACTTCTCGCTCGATTTGGATGAAATTCAGGCCCAGGTCGTCAAAAATCGTCCTAAGATCATGTTCATTACATCGCCTAACAATCCAAATGGCGGTGTGATTTCGGACAAAGACTTGAAGCGTTTATTGTCCATGCCAATTCTAATCGTGCTAGACGAAGCCTATGTCGATTATGCTGGCCCAGGCGCTAGCCGCATGACATGGGTCGAAGAGTACGACAATCTAATTGTGTTAGGGACATTTAGCAAATGGGCTGGGCTAGCAGGGCTCCGCGTAGGCTATGGTGCTTTCCCAAAAGAGCTAATGCCTTATCTTTGGACAATGAAGCAACCCTATAACATCAATGTGGCCGGAGATGCCGCCGCGATTGCCTCTTTGCAAGACCTAGACTATCTCCAAGCGAACCTACAATTGCTGATTGATGAACGTGAACGACTGAGCCAGAAGTTATCTGAGATTGACTATCTGGAACCGTTGCCGACTCAGTCCGCATTTGTACTGTGTAATGTCACGGGAGACAAACAGGCTGCCGATTTGAAACAAACGTTGGCTGACCATGGCATTCTTGTGCGGCATTTCAATAAACCCGGCGTTAGCAATATGATCCGGATTTCGGTTGGAAAGCCAGAGCACACCGACAAATTGATCGAGGTATTGAAAGACTTATTGTAGTGACCTGGCTAGCCAGGTCACTACAATAGGGCAACAAAATTTTATGCGAACAGCAACCGTTACCCGCAAAACCAAAGAAACTGACATCGCCATCACGGTCAATATTGACGGCACAGGCCAGCACAACATCAGCACTGGGGTTGGCTTCTTAGACCACATGTTGACGGCCCTTGCTGTGCATGGCCTCTTTGACTTAGAGGTCAAAACTGTTGGCGATCTCCACATAGACGCCCACCACACCATTGAAGATACGGCTCTTGTTTTAGGACAAGCCTTTGCTGACGCCATTGGAGACAAAGCAGGCATTGTCCGCACTGCATCGTCATTTGTTCCAATGGATGAAGCTCTGGCACGTGTGGTCATTGACTTGTCTGGCCGGCCTTACTCAGTGTTTCAAGCTGAATTTGCAGTGCCCATGATCGGACAATTTCCAACGAGCTTGGTGGAACACTTCTTTGAATCGTTTGCCGTGACCTCGAAGTCAACGTTACATGCCAGCGTGCCATATGGCCGCGATGACCACCACAAAACCGAGGCACTTTTCAAAGCCTTAGCCCGCGCCTTAGATGCCGCGACACAAATCGACCCACGCCGCGCCGGGGCTATCCCCTCAACAAAAGGAGCGCTCTAACCATGCAACAAATTGTGATGATTGATCATGGTGTCGGCAATTTACGGTCTGTTGAAAAAGCGATCGAATCCGTCGGTGGCAACATCATTCTGTCCAAAGATCGCGAAACAATTTTGAATGCGGACAAAGTGGTCTTGCCCGGTGTCGGTGCATTTGGCGACTGCATGCGCGGTGTCCGCGAATTTGACCTTGTGGATACCGTTCTTGAGGTTGTCAAAGAAAAACCACTGTTAGGCATTTGCGTCGGCATGCAAATGTTTTTTGAAGAAGGTTTGGAACTTGGCACACATCAGGGATTGGGGGTTTTGCCCGGTAACTGCACCCGCTTTGAAATAGCAAACCTGAAAGTGCCGCATACAGGCTGGAACCAATTAGATCCGGTGCGGGACAATCCGCTGTTGCATGACTTACCGTCAGACCGCTATGCCTATTTCAATCACAGTTTTGTCTGTCGTCCAAGCAATTCAGATCATGTTTTGGCAACAACCAACTACGGCGGCGATTTCTGTTCAGTTGTGCAAGTTGACAATCTTTACGGGGTCCAGTTTCACCCAGAAAAGAGCCAACACGTCGGTCTGAAGATCCTACGTAACTTTGTCGAAAACTGCTAAGCAACTGACCATTAGATTCTAGCGGCTGCACCTTACCTTCGGACGCACGCTTACAATTAGAAACAGACAACGACCAAGTCGTTCGCGCTCAAAATGACGCGGATAAGTTACGAATTACACCTTACGCATTATGACTCCCTTCAACGTCTACCCCGCCATCGATTTACGCAACGGCCAAGTCGTGCGTCTAAAGCTTGGCGACCCAAACCAACAAACTACCTATTCCTTTGAGCCAGCTAGTATGGCCGACCAATGGATTAGCCAAGGTGCGCAATGGCTACACGTCGTCAATTTAGACGGGGCTTTTGGCGAAACAGAAAGCCCAAACCTTGCCGCTGTTGCCAAGATTGCGCAACGCGGAACGCCAGTCCAATTCGGTGGCGGCTTACGCACGCTTGAAGACATCGATCGTGTCATCGACCAAGGTGTCTCACGCGTCGTGATCGGCACTGCCGCTGTCAAAAACCCCGCTCTGGTCGATGCCGCTCTAGCAAAGCATGGGGCCGCAAAAATTGCGGTCGGCATTGACTCGCGTGACGGCATTGTCCGCACTCACGGTTGGCAAGAAGCCTCTGGCATTGAGACATTAACACTTGCCAAGCAAATGGTCGCCCAAGGCGTTGAGTGGACTATCTTCACCGATATTTCCCGCGATGGCGTTGGAACAGGCTTGAATTTAGATGCAACTGTAGAACTTGCCCGCGAAAGTGGACTCAATGTCATTGCCAGTGGCGGTGTCCATACTGCCGCTGATGTCCATGGCGCTCGCGCTGCCGATCTCGCTGGTTGCATCATTGGCCGCGCCTTGTACGAAGGCACAATCGCCCACCTTTCAGAGGTGTTGTAATGCACGCGAAACGTATTATCCCTTGTCTAGACATCAAAAATGGACGCGTGGTCAAAGGCGTCAACTTCGTCAATTTGCGCGATGCTGGCGACCCAGTAGAACAAGCCAAACTTTACGATGCAATGGGCGCAGACGAATTGGTCTTTTTAGATATCAGTGCCACGCCTGAAGGCCATGCCACAGTGGCAGAAATGGTCCGTGAAGTTGCGGATCAAGTGTTTATGCCGTTAGCTGTTGGTGGGGGCATTCGCAAAGTTGAAGACATCAAACGCATTTTGCGGGCTGGCGCTGACAAAGTCGGCATCAACTCCGCGGCAGTTCGGACGCCAGAATTACTCACCCAAGGCGCAGAACGTTTCGGCTCACAATGTATTGTGCTGTCTATCGATGCAAAGCTTATTTCTGCTCCTGACGAGGATCCAAAATGGGAAGTTTATGTCAGCGGGGGCCGCACCCCAACCGGCATCGATGCTGTCGAGTGGGCCATTGAGGCCGTTGAACGTGGTGCTGGCGAAATCCTACTCACTAGCATCGATGCAGACGGCACGACGGCCGGCTATGACATTCCGTTGACCAAAGCCATTGCCGAACGCGTCTCCGTTCCTGTTATTGCATCCGGTGGCGCTGGGACGCCTGAACACTTCGCCGATGTCCTAACAAACGGCAAAGCGGATGCTGCCCTCGCGGCCTCAATCTTCCACGATAAAGTCTATACTGTGGATGATTTGAAGAGTTATCTTGCAGATCAAGGAATTTCAATTCGGAGGCAAGGGTAGTTGGTTGGTTTGTAAGTTTGTTGGTTGGCTGGTGAGATCAGGATAGATCTTCGCCGGCAGCTAACACCGAAGATACTAACCCGCTAACAAACCTACCAACCAGCCAACTATGCTAAACGCAGTAATTTTTGACTTTGACGGCACGCTTGTCGACACAGAGACATGCGAATTTGAAGCGCGACGGTCTGTTTTTGCAGAGTACGGCATCGAACTTACGATGGAAGACTGGCAACATGTCATTGGACTAGCAACATTTGAGTTCGATCCACTCAAGCCGCTGGCAGACAAATTAGGTGACGCGTTCAACCGCGCTGCCACGCGGGCTCGCGTTAGCTACGAGATCAATCGACAAGTGCGCCAACAGCCTCTAATGGACGGCGTTGAAGCGCTCATGGACACGCTAATTGCCAACAACATTACTATTGCGGTTGCTTCGAACTCAATCCATAGTTGGGTCGACAACTGGCTGGCTTACCACGGCTTGCTGCCCAAACTGGCAACCGTCGTCTGTAGAGATGATGTTGAACGCGGCAAACCGCACCCTGATCTATACAATTTGGTCGCTGAGCGGATTGGATTTGCACCAGAAACGATGGTTTCAATTGAAGACTCACACACTGGCGTGATGAGTGCAAAGGCCGCTGGATTACAGTCCGTTGCCGTACCGTTGCCTTATATCACTGCGCATGACTACAGTGCGGCAGACTTAATCATCACCAGCATTGCTGACCTTTCACTCGATACCCTCAATGACCTTTGCGCCTAAATTCAACGCCGACGGGCTAATTCCTGCCATCCTGCAAGACGCTGACACGAATCAAGTCTTGATGATGGCTTGGATGAATGTAGATTCCTTGAAATTCACGCAAGAACGCGGTGAAGCCGTGTTTTGGAGCCGCAGCCGCCAAGAGATTTGGCACAAAGGTGCAACTTCCGGTAATGTGATGAAAGTGGTCAGCATCACTTCAGACTGTGATCAGGATACGCTCTTGCTGCAAGTCAAACCTACAGGGCCCGCCTGCCACACTGGCGCAACGTCCTGTTTTTTCAATACCGACAATTCATAATAACGACCCCATTTGTAGTGACATGGCAAGCCATGTCACTACAAATGGGATGTTCTAAATTCTATGTCCATGATCCACGAACTTGAAGCGATCATTGCAGATCGCAAAGCCAATCCGCAAACTGCGTCCTATACTAATAAGCTTTTTGACAAAGGATTAGACAAAATTGCGCAAAAAGTAGGCGAAGAAGGCGTTGAAGTTGTCATCGCAGCGGCGTTACAGTCCAACGAACGTCTTATTTCTGAAAGCGCAGATTTGCTCTACCATCTCTTAGTCTTACTTGCGCATAAAGGCGTTACGCTCGCTGAAGTCGAAGCCGAACTACGCAATCGTCATCAGCCATCAGCCATCAATTCTCAGCCGTAAATGCCTCGTCAAGTTTTTCTCTTTGATGTTGACTCTGTTTTAGTCAATCCACTTGGTTACCGCGCAGCGTTACAGGCCACGGTTAACTATTTTTCGCAAATGATGCGTTGGGGGGACCAAGCCCCTGACATTGACACCATAGAACACTTCGAAGCAATTGGCATTTCCAGCGAGTGGGATTCATGCGCCATTTGTTTAGCGATCTTACTTAGAGAAGCCCGAAATGCCTTTCCACGTTTACCAGAAACGCTTTCAGACGCGCTCAAACTAATTGTTCAACGGCGCATTACGCTTAGCACCCCACCCAATTACAAACTGCTCAGCACTTGGATTATGGAAGATCATCGGCAAGGTGAGATTCCCTCTGAAACGGCTCTACGGCGCTTTTCAGGCGACAAATGGCCGGCAGCCGATCCTCTACTCAGCAGTATTTTGTTGACAACTAGGGACGTACATCAGTCGGCAACCACGCGCATTTTTCAGCACTACACGCTTGGCAGCGATCATTTTGCACAGACTTACGGTTTTCCAGCACACCTCCAAACTGAGTCGTTGCTGGCCAGTATGGATCATCCTCTCATTTATGCCGATGTCGCCAAGCGCATTATGAACGGGGTCACCAATCAGCATATATACGCAGCCGTCTACACTGCGCGTCCTTCATTCCCGCCGCTAGATCTTGAAGTTGGACATCAGGGGTATGCTCCCGAAGCAGAAATTGCGTTAGACATTGTCGGACTGAGCCGCTTACCACTTATTGCAGAAGGCAAGCTTCGCTGGTTAGGAGAACGACTTGGCGTCGCTGGTGAACACTTTTTGAAACCCAATCCTGTCCAAGCCTTAGCTGGGCTCATGGCAGCACTGGCGGTTCCCCAAAGTGAAGCGGTCCTAAGTGCTGAAGAAATGGTACGCACCAATACACTTGCCCCACATTTACAGCCTTTTGTCGGACACGACATTGACCTCTTAGTCTTTGAAGACTCTGCTAGCGGCATTCTAGGTGGGCAAGCTGCAGGCGAACTCTTGAATACACACGGTATTCCAACGCGTGTTTTGGGATATGGCATCTCCCCATTGGTCGTCAAACAACAGAAGCTTGCCGCAACAGGCGCTACCTTATTTGATGATATTAATTTGGCGCTAGCAACACTGGAGTTTTGAGAATGAATTATCGAAATTTGGGGCGCACCGGCGTCCAAGTCTCTGAATTATGTTTGGGAACCATGCAATTTGGCTGGAGTGTCAATCAAACCGATTCGTTTGAAATTATGTCTGCCGCTCAAGAGGCCGGCATCAACTTTTTTGATACAGCGAATATCTACTCTCGCTGGATTGATGGCAATCCAGGTGGGGTCTCAGAACGCATTATTGGCAATTGGTTGAAGATGTCTGGCGTTAAGCGTGACGAGATGATCATCGCAACCAAAGTGCGCGGTCAAATGCGAGAAAGCGGACCAAACAAAGAAGGTCTTTCTCGCCAACACATTATGTGGCAAGTGGAAGAGTCGCTGCGTCGTCTGCAAACAGACTATATTGACCTCTACCAAACGCACTGGTTTGATGAAAACACACCAATTGAAGAAACACTGCGCGCGATGGATGACCTCGTCCAACAAGGAAAAGTGCGTTACATTGGCTGTTCGAATTATCCCGCCTGGCGGCTCACTGAAGCGACTTGGGCAGCTGAATATTACAAATATGTGCGTTTTGAAACTTTGCAACCTCACTTCTCGCTTGTCAAACGCGCAGAATTTGAACGGGAACTCCAAGACGTTTGTGACAACTATGGCATTGGCGTAATTCCTTACAGCCCCTTAGGTGGCGGATTTCTCACGGGTAAATACCGCAAAGATGCACCACTGCCAGACAGCGTTCGAGCAGCCTCAGTACAGCGCTACATGACCGAGAAAAATTGGGCGTTATTAGACGCAATGGATGCAATCTGCGCCAACCACGACAAAACGCTGTCACAACTGGCACTGGCTTGGATTTTAGATCAGAAAACAATTGTGTCGCCCATTATTGGGCCGCGCACTCTGGACCAACTAAATGACAATCTAGGCGCCATCGATTTTGGACTTTCAGCGGAAGAAAGCGCCTCACTATCTGAAATATCTGCTTGGCGTTAATACTTCGGTAGAGGGCTTAAGCAAGTGCCTGCCGCCTTAGTTAGAATTTTTATACGCAACAACGATAACTATAACTAACTTATTACTCACACTTTCTACCTTCAATGCTAAGGTTATGTGTCTCAGATTCATCGAATTGCTTTTCGGCAACGTTTTCCATCATGGGAGCAAATCACATGCAGGACACAGAAACCGGCACAGTAAAGTGGTTCAATAATCGCAAAGGTTATGGCTTTATCGAACGACACACTGGCGATGATGTGTTTGTTCATTACAGCCAGATTAACACTGCTGGTTATCGCACGCTGAACGATGGCCAATTAGTGGAATACATTCTGGTCGAGTCCGACAAGGGCTATCAGGCCAATAATGTCACCATTGTGAACTAATTTCATCGTCCTGATTGCAGTCACCCTGCTACGACGCGGCGCAATAGCGCCGCGTTTTTGGTTAACAGACAACTGCAATAGTCACTTTCCACTGCCAGCATAGTCGACGATTAGCCTACCGCGTAAAATTGCTGCTGTGAATCACGTAACTTTCTAAGCACGTTATGTGTTTCTGAACACGTTACAATTCTTGACACTTATGCTTCGCTGCGAGTGGGCAATGCGCCCCTCTTCTGGAGCGCTCTATCAGGCCCCATTATTTACTGCGTCGTACGAAAACTGACAATTCTGAACTTATGTCAATCAAACCTGAAATTCAAAAACTCCGAGACCTCAAAGAACAAGCCAAACTCGGTGGTGGTCAAGCGCGCATTGACGCGCAGCACAAACGCGGCAAGCTAACCGCTCACGAGCGGATTGAAATTTTGCTCGACCAAGGGTCGTTCCGCGAGCTCGACGCATTCGTGCAGCATCGCGGCAGAGACTTTGGCGTTGAAAACAACCGCCCACTTGGCGACAGCGTCGTCACCGGCTGGGGCACCATTGATGGCCGCCTCGTTTACGTCTATTCACAAGATTTCACCGTCTTTGGTGGCTCACTCTCAGAAGTGCATGCCCAAAAAATCTGTAAAGTCATGGACATGGCGATGAAAACTGGTGCGCCAATCATTGGTCTGAATGACTCTGGTGGCGCCCGCATTCAAGAAGGCGTCACGAGCTTGGAAGGCTATTCAAATATCTTCCTGCGTAACACCATGGCGTCTGGGGTTGTTCCCCAAATCAGCGCGATTATGGGGCCTTGTGCTGGCGGTGCGGTTTACTCACCAGCCCTCACCGACTTTATTTTCATGGTAGACGGCACGTCTTATATGTATGTGACCGGTCCGGATGTTGTAAAGGCTGTCACCCAAGAAGACGTCACGCATGAAGAGCTTGGCGGCGCAAGTGCCCATGCCTCAAAGTCTGGCGTATGTCACTACGTCGCCGAAAGCGAAGCCGACTGTCTGTTCCTCATCCGCATTTTGATGAGCTTTTTGCCGCAAAACAATATGGAAGATGCACCCTATCAAGCGTCTTCAGATGATCCTTTGCGACAAGATGATGAACTCAATAGCATCGTGCCAGATGATCCGACTAAGCCCTATGACATTCGCGACGTGGTCAAGCACGTTGTTGATGATGGCAACTTCTTTGAAATTCACAAGGATTATGCAGCCAATATCGTGGTTGGATTTGCGCGGCTTGGTGGTCACAGTGTTGGGATTGTGGGCAATCAGCCAGCGGTCTTAGCTGGTGTGATTGACATTCACGCTGCCGAAAAAGCCGCACGATTTGTTCGCTTCTGTGACTGCTTCAACATTCCAATCATCACATTTGAGGATGTGCCTGGTTACATGGTCGGCACTGCTCAGGAATACAACGGCATTATTCGCCACGGTGCAAAATTGCTGTATGCCTACTGTGAAGCAACCGTACCAAAAATCACTGTCATTACGCGCAAGGCCTACGGCGGCGCATATTGTGTGATGAATTCGAAAAGCACTCGCTCCGATCTGAACCTCGCTTGGCCAGGATCAGAACTGGCGGTGATGGGTCCGCAAGGTGCAGTGAATGTCTTATTCCGGCGCGAACTCGCCGCATTGGAAGATCCTGAGCCACGCCGCCAAGAACTCATCGAAGAATATAAAGATCGTTTCGCCAACCCTTACGTTGCGGCCTCATATGGCTACATTGACGATGTAATTGAGCCAAGCGAAACCCGCCCTCGGTTGATCAATGCGCTTGAAGTCTTACAAAATAAGCGCGACGACAATCCACCTAAAAAGCACGGCAATATGCCACTCTAGGAGCAACAGATGTTTCAAAAAGTACTCGTTGCTAATCGTGGTGAAATTGCGGTCCGCATTTTGCGGGCTTGTAAAGACATTGGGCTTCAAACTGTCGCAGTGTATTCAGATGCTGACCGAAATGCCTTACATGTCCGCTATGCCCGTGAAGCCTACAACATTGGTCCTGCTCCAGCACGCGACTCTTATTTGGTAATTGACAAAATTATTGAGGCCGCCAAGAAATCTGGGGCGCAGGCAATTCATCCAGGATATGGTTTCTTAGCTGAACGTGCTGAATTTGCACAAGCCTGTAAAGACGCTGGAATTACCTTTATTGGTCCATCACCAGACGCCATTACCAAAATGGGCGACAAAATTACGGCCCGTGGCATTATGCAAAAAGCTGGCGTGCCAGTCGTGCCCGGTACCGACAGTGAAAGCGATTTGACTGATGAACAGCTCATCCACGAGGCCAATAACAATGTGGGCTACCCGCTCTTGGTCAAAGCCGCTGCCGGTGGTGGTGGAAAAGGAATGCGCGCAGTTCATAGTCCAGATGATATTGAACAATCCATAGCAAGCGCCCGCGCTGAAGCTCTAGCTGCCTTTGGCGATGGTCGGGTCTACTTGGAAAAACTGGTGACGGGCGCGCGCCACATTGAAATTCAAATTCTGGCCGACACCTTCGGCAATACCATCCACCTAGGCGAGCGGGAATGTTCCATTCAACGGAGACACCAGAAGTTGCTTGAAGAGTGCCCGTCTCCATTTATTGGCACCGACGAAAACCTGCGTCAGCAAATGGGGGCTGTTGGGGTCAAAGCTGCCCAAGCCGTGAATTATGTTGGCGCGGGCACCATCGAATTCTTGGTGGATGAAGACAAAAACTTCTACTTCCTTGAAATGAACACCCGCTTACAGGTGGAACACCCCGTCACAGAAATTGTGACTGGGGTCGATATTGTCCGTGAGCAACTCCGCATTGCTCGCGGCAAACGCCTCAGATTGCTGCAAGACGATGTCAAAATGAACGGCTGGGCAATTGAGTGTCGTGTAAATGCGGAAGATCCGTTCCAAAAATTCATGCCATCAATTGGCACCATCAGCAGCGTCATTTTGCCCACCGGTCCTGGCGTCCGTGTCGATACAGCCGTCTACCCCGGCTACGAAATTACGCCTCACTATGACTCAATGATCAGCAAGCTGATTTGTAGCGGTGACACCCGCGCTGAGGCCATCTTACGCATGCGCCGTGCGCTGGAAGAATATCGAATTCTCGGGGTCAAAACAACAATCCCATTCCATCAGCAGTTGCTTGACTCGCACCGCTTTATGGCAGGTGTGTTCAACACGCAATTTGTTGACAATGAATTTGACATCAGCACAGCAGAGGGTGAAAACGCCGAAATTGCAGCGATCTTGGCCGCAGTGATTGCACACCGTGAAAATCAGGCGGCAGCCCAAGTTGTGACCAAGAATGCCCGTGATACCAGTAACTGGAAATGGGTTGGCCGCTACGAGCGCATTCACCGTTAGGAGCCAAATACGATGAAATATATTGTTACAGTTGGCAACAAGCGGCACGTCATTGAAATCAAAGATACGAATGAAATCTTTGTCAATGACCGGCCAATCACCATCGATTTGGAATCAGCAAGTGGCTCCAATGTGCACTCAATGTTGATTGATGGACGTTCTTATCTGGCAAGCGTAGAGCGCACGACCGAAGACTGGCAAGTCTTATTGCTTGGTGATCTTTACTCTGTGAACGTCGTTGACGAACGTCAAGAGCGGCTTGCTGCTGCGAGCGGTGGCGCTGGCGGCGCAAGCGGTGAATTTAAGCTCAAGTCACCAATGCCGGGCTTAGTTGTGACCGTTCCAGTGACTGAAGGCCAAGCCGTTGAAGAAGGCGACATTTTGATTATTCTTGAATCGATGAAGATGCAGAATGAGCTCAAAAGCCCAATGGCAGGCACGGTTACTAAGGTGCGCGTCAAAGATGGAGACTCCGTAGAAGGCAGTCAACTCATGGTGATTGTGACCGCAGAAACAGAAGAATAAGCCCTTCATATTCAAATTCATAACATGCAATCTCGCGGCAGGTACGTAATACATGATGTATCTGCCGCGTCTTGTTTAAGTGCTTTTTCTGCGCTGAAATTGGTGGCGCAGACTATTTTGTATAACAAGAAAGGTTTATGAAGAAAAATATTTATTTGTCTATAGTTGCAACGCTATTTTCTGTCGTGCTTAGTGCTTGTGGAGGTGCTGTAACCCCCACAGAAGAAGTGAACTATGCAGATTGGGACTCGGTTGTTGCCGCTGCTGACGGTCAAACTGTCAATTGGTTTATGTGGGGTGGCGCTGACAATATCAACGCATGGGTAAACGGCCCAATTGCTGAAACGCTCAAAGCGGACTATAACGTCACCTTAAACATGGTGCCAATCAATGACACTGCTGAAGCTGTCAACAAGGTGCTCGGTGAAAAAGAAGCTGGCCAAGACACCGAAGGGTCAGTAGATATGGTCTGGATCAATGGAGAAAACTTCCGCACCATGCGTCAAGGCGACCTTCTCTTTGGCGGTTGGAGTGAATCCCTGCCAAACTACGCATTTGTAGACGCAACGGACCCAAGCGTTCTGAACGACTTTGGCTACCCGGTTGAAGGCTATGAAAGCCCTTATGGCAAAGCCCAATTCGTCATGATCTACGACACTGCCAATGTAGACGCAGCCCCAACCACCATTTCAGACTTAGTTGAATGGATCAAAGCCAATCCAGGCAAGTTCACATATCCCGCTGCACCAGACTTTATTGGGAGTGCATTTATTCGTCACGTTTGCTATGACGCCACTGGCGGTTACGAACAATTCTTGGGCGACTTTGACCAAGCATTGTTTGATGAAAAATTTGGCGCGTGCTGGGACTTGCTAAACGAAATTGAGCCATTCTTATGGCGCGAAGGCGAATATCCTGAAAGCGATGCGCGCATGAAAGAACTGCTAGCCAACGGCGAAGTTCACTTCGACATGGACTACAACCCAGGTTCTGCTGGCAATCTGATCGAAGACGGTGTGTATCCAGACACGGTACGTACCTTTGTCTTTGAAACGGGCACACTTGCGAACACGCACTTTGTTGGCATTCCGTATAACTCTCCAAACAAAGCAGCGGCTATGGTCTTAGCAAACGTCTTGCTATCACCAGACGCACAGCTTCAAAAGGCTGACCCAGCCATTTGGGGCGATTTACCAGTGCTGAATCCTGCATTGCTCTCTGAAGAAGACGCCGCCGCGTTTGACGCGTTACCACGTCACCCAGCAACGCTTTCAACCGCTGAGCTTGCTGCGGCGCGTTTGCCAGAATTGCAAGCGCCGTGGGTTGAAGCCATTGAACAAGGCTGGATTGAAAACGTTCTAGAACAATAATCACGTTAGAATACGAGGCGAGATCCTTGAAGGATCTCGCCTCGTTCTTAGGTCTTTTGATGAATTTCTCACTACGCTCCCAAACTCTCTGGGAGCGTTTTCGTATCCCAATTCTGTTAGCGCCTGCGCTAACCATCATCATTGTGTTGTTTGGCGGCGGCTTGCTGCTCGCGCTGGCGCAGAGCTTTGGCTACCTGCCCATCATTGGCAAAACGGATTTTAGTCTCGCCGCTTGGCAGTCGATTTTTCAAAAGACTGAATTTTGGCAGTCTTTAGCCCTCACGCTGTGGATTGGGATCGCATCGACCGTGCTCTCTACAGTGTTAGCCATTGTTTGCGCCCTGCTCTTGCGACGCCAGTTTCGCGGTAAAAAAGCAGTCACGTTTTTGTTTCAACTCAATATTCCAATTCCGCACATCGTCGGTGCGATTGGGATCTTGCTGCTGTTTTCACAAAGTGGTCTGATCGCTCGGCTCGCTAACCTTGCAGGGATGATCAACGATCCGGCGCAGTTTCCGGCGTTAGTAAATGATCGTTATGCGCTGGGCATCATTGCAGAATATGTTTGGAAAGAAACCTGCTTCATCGGCACCATTGTGCTGGCAACCCTGCAAAGCGTAGGGGAAGACTATGAAAACGCCGCTGCCTCACTGGGTGCAAACAGATGGCAGCGCTTTCGCTATGTCACGCTACCGCTGATCATGCCGAGTGTGCTGACCGCATCTATTTTGGTATTTGCATTTGCCTTTGGCGCATTTGAAATCCCGTTCTTATTAGGCCGCCGCTTTCCATCGGCGCTTTCTGTCTTGGCTTGGCGTAGCTATACAGATACGAACCTTGCATTGCGGCCTGAAGCAATGGCAATGAGTTTATTCATCGCATTCGTCAGTACAGGAATGATCTTGCTGTATATGACGCTCTCACGGAGACTGGTGCGCCATTGATGAAACGACTCACCAAATATTCCGGCGTGGCGCTGATTGTATTGGGTGTGCTTGCACCCTTTGTGCCGATATTGATTTGGTCCTTTGCGCGCCGCTGGTATTTCCCAGCCGTGCTACCTACGGAATGGAGCATTCGCGGTTGGACCTATGCGTTTTCTAGCGCAAGCCGTCTGCCGCAAGCGCTCTGGCAAAGCTTACTCATTTCTGGCATCACTAGCTTGCTATCCATTCTGATTGGCTTACCGGCCGGTCGCGCACTAGGCTTACACAAGTTTCGTGGCAAAACAATTGTCGAATTTCTGATGTTAGCCCCAACGATTGTGCCAGCCTTTGCGGTGGCAATGGGCATTCATGTCATCTTTATTCGGATGGGCTTAGCTGACACCATGCTGGGGGTCATCTTAGTCCACTTGGTACCAACGTTGCCCTATGTCACCTTAGTCTTGGCTGGCATGTTCGCCAACTACGACACAAATTTTGAAGCGCAAGCCCGTTCTCTTGGCGCAAATGCGTGGCAAGTGATGTGGTATGTACTGTTGCCTTCCATTTACCCAGGCCTGATTGTGGCGGGCATGTTTGCCTTCATCATTTCATGGAGTCAGTATATTCTGACCTTGCTGATTGGCGGCGGGCGCGTGCTGACACTGCCTCTCTTGCTGTTTTCGTTCGCCTCATCGGGCGACAACAATGTGACTGCGGCCTTAGCTATCATTTTCATTGCACCGGCGATTGTGCTGTTGATTATTAGTGCGCGATATTTGACGGGCAGGAATGTTTCATTGGCGAGAGGGAACTGAATGCTGATCGGCTGATGGCTGAAGTATTCAATGTCGCCTAGGGATAAAAGACATCAGCTATCAGCCGATCAGTCCATCAAAATTATGACAACTGTCAATCTCACTAATCTCACCAAAACTTACCCTGACAGCGGGTTCTCTGTTGAAGACTTCAACCTTGAGATTCCATCGGGCAAGATTACGGCTTTGCTTGGCCCTAGCGGGAGCGGTAAAAGCACGCTATTGAAACTCATTGCAGGCTTACTAACACCAGACAATGGCGACCTAACCTTTGATGATGTTTCAGTCGTTGGCATTCCCGCTGAACAGCGCGGCGCGGTGATGGCATTTCAAAATAACTTGGTGTTTCCGTGGCTTTCGGTTGGCGAGAACGTAGCGTTTGGACTGAAGATGCGTGGCATTTCAAAGGCAAAGCGCCAGCAACAGGCAAAAGAAATGCTCAATCTGGTGCAATTAGCGGGGTTTGAAAATCGCAAACCGAGTGAGTTGTCTGGGGGACAACAGCAACGCATTTCATTAGCCCGCGCCTTAGTGACGCAACCCAAGGTGCTCTTGCTAGATGAGCCGCTTTCAAACCTCGATGCTCATCTTCGCGAAGAAATGCGGGCGTTGATTCAGTCTCTACAGCAACAGTTTGAAATCACAACCGTTGTCGTGACGCACGATCAAGAAGAAGCTGTGATTTTGGCCGATCAAATCGCCTTATTGTTTGATGGTAAGTTGCATCAATATGGAGAGCCAAGTGATTTTTATCAGCGCCCTACTTCGCGGCGTGTAGCTGAATTCTTTGGTGGCGTGAATTTTATTGACGGGTATGCGACTTCAAACAAGTTCATCACCGATGTCGGGATATTTACAACAGCGATTTCTGATGCTAGCGCAAACACGTTGTCAATTCGGCCAGAGCATCTTCAAGTTATCAACACTCAAGCAGAGAACACACTTGGTGTAACGCTACTAGAGCAGTCATTTATGGGCACTTACTATCGGTACACATGGCAGACGATACAAAACCCTGAGCTAGTAGTGATCAGCACATCAACAACTGATTTACACATTTCCATAGGTGAATCTACGCAGCTTTTACTCCCAACTGAGCATCTCATGCTGCTTGAGTAGAGCAATCCCTAATTCCTTCACAAACCTCGCTCACTTCCTAACCAAATTCATAGACTCTCTTGCGTGGCTGTGATAACATCAGTCGTGATATATCACGGTGATATATCACGATCTTTGATCCAAAATCATGGCTGCGCTTTCACTTCAATCTCTCAACATTTCAGGGCAAGATAGCCCCCAATATGCCTCGCTTAGCGAAAAGGCTTATGAAGAGATTCGTCGCAAAATTGTCACCATTGAACTAGAACCAGGTGCTGTTATTGACGAGGCGCAACTCCGTGCTGAATTAGATGTTGGCCGCACCCCAATTCGCGAAGCATTGCAACGCTTGGCGCTTGAGCAGTTGGTCTTCATTGTCCCCCGCCGTGGCATGTTTGTGACGGACATTGCCTTTTCGGACTTGCAGCGGCTATTTGAAGTGCGTATTGAGCTAGAAGCCTTGGCTGGGCAGCTTGCTAGCGACCGTCGCACGCAAGAACATCTCGACATGATGGCCTCGCTGTTCGATCAGTTGAGCGCTGTTCCAGAACAAGCCAACAATGATGTGCTTATTCAATTTGACCGCTTGTTCCACGAAGTCATTTACCAAGCAGCAGACAATCAGTTTTTACAAATCACGCTTCAATCACGCTATGCATTGAGCCTGCGGCTTTGGTATTACGCCCTAGACGCCGTGGGCAGCATGCGCCCCGCGATTGACGAGCATTTCCAGATCTATCAAGCAATTGAAAATCAACACAGTGGACTCGCCAGCAAATTGCTGCGAGATCATATTGTTTCGTTCCAAAGAACAATCCAAGAGGTAATGTTGGAAAAAGCTGGCAAACAGCCGAGTACGATGTTGCCGTGAATTTCTGATCGGCTAACCGGCTAATCGGCTAATGACTTCACGCAAAGGCTTAATCCCTTGCAAAAAACGCATCAGCCATCAGCCATCAGAACAACTCCCTGACACCAAAGGATATTTAGAACACCATGTCAGAACGACGCAGTCGCCGCCGACGCCAATCTAGTGCTGATAAGCAAGCGCTGAATGCGGTCGTCAAAATGACGCAACCGCTTAACAACACGCCACCTTACGAATTGTTAGGTCCAGCGGGTACTGAAAAAATTGTCAAAGCCATTGAAACCATTCTGAAAGATCATGGAATGGAATATTTGGATGACCCTGAAGCCCTCGAAATCTGGCGCAAAAATGGTGCTAAGGTCGATGGCACGATGGTGTACATCGATGAAGACATGCTGCGCGAGTTTGTGGGCAAAGCGCCTAGCCACTTCACGCAGCTTGCACCAAACCCTGCTAACAACGTCACGATTGGCAACGGTCATATGTGTTTCGCCCCGGTCTACGGCCCACCGTTTGTCACCGATATGGACAACGGTCGCCGCGAAGGCACCTATGAAGATTTCGTCAAGCTAATCAAGCTGTCGGCATCTTCACCTTGGTTACATCACTCTGGTGGCACAATCTGTGAACCAAATGACCTACCAGTGCACAATCGGCATCTTGATATGTTGTTGGCGCACACGCAATACAACGATCGCGCCTTTATGGGGTCTGTTACCGCTGGTAACAACGCTGAAGACAGCATCAAATTTGCCGAAGTATTGTACGGCGCAGATGCTATTCGCGAAAATCCAGCGTTGATTTCGTTAATCAATGTCAGTAGTCCACGGCGCTATGATGACCGGATGCTGGCTTGTTTGAAAGCCTATGCCCGCGCTAAGCAAGCAATGGTGATTTCACCGTTCGGCTTCTCTGGGGCGATGGCCTCTGTCTCATCTGCCGCGACGATTGCGCAACTCGCAGCTGAGTCCTTGTCAGGGATTGTGTTCTCACAAATGATCAACGCTGGAACGCCGGTGGTCATGGGCGTGTTCCAAACCAACATTGACCTGCAAAGCGGTGCGCCCGTCTTTGGCTCGCCAGAAGGTCAGTTCTCATTGTTTGGTATTGGTGAAATTGCGCGACATTACAACTTGCCGTATCGCTCTGGTGGCGCCTTTGCAAGTAGTAAAATTGCAGATGCACAAGCTGGCTACGAAAGCATCATGTCGATCTACCCTGCTGTGCAAGCGCATGTAAACTTTATGCTGCATGCGGCCGGATGGCTCGAAGGTGGCTTGGCAACGGGCTACGAAAAACTGGTCTTGGATGCTGAAATGCTCGGGGCACTGCACAAGTTCATGCAAGGCTTTGAAGTCAGCGATGCCACCTTGGACCTAGACGCAACCATCGCTGCGGTGCCACCGGGTGGACATCACCTTGGCACGGAATACACCATGAAACACTTCCGCGATGCGTTCCATCGCAACACCATGTTTGACTACGATCCGTTTGAAACGTGGGCTGAAAACGGCGCACCCACCACAATGGAACTGGCCAACAAGCGCTGGAAGCAACAATTGAAAGACTATCAGGCCCCAACAGCGCTTGACGACGCGAAGAAGGAAGAATTAGCGGCCTTCGTCGCAAAGCGCAAGGAAGAAATTCCGGCTGTTGCGTTTATCTAAAATAAAAAATGCGTAAGGTGTAATTCGTAACGACGCTATAGCAACACCAAATACGCATTACAAATTACGCATTACAACTAATGACTGAACGAAGAACTCCCTTTTACGACATCCATCTCCGACGTGCCGCCCGCATTGTCAAAGGCGGCGGGGACTTTATGTACCCAACGTCGTTCTCTTCTCCTGTGGAAGAGCACATCAACGTGCGCACTAACGTGGGGATGAACGACCTTTCGACCATGGGCGAAGTGGACATCAAAGGCCCTGGGGCTGAACGTCTGCTGCAACTGTTGATGGTCAACGAAGTGATGGATATGCATCCCGGTCAAGTGCGTTATTCCACCATGTGTGACGAAAACGGCTTGATTATTGATGACATCACTGCTTACAAATTTAGTGATGAACACTTCATGGTCGTCACCAGCTCAGGCCCACGCAAGAAAACGGCGGCTTGGATTGCTGAACATGCGCGCGGCATGAGCGCTTATGTCACCGACATGACTGGATCGATTGCGCTGATCACCGTGCAAGGCCCCCGCTCTCGCGATCTAATTTCAGAAATCACATCTGGTGCAGACATTGGCCGCTTGAAGTTCTTCCGCTTCACCACTGGCGTGATCAATGGCACTGAAGTGGTGATCTCACGCAGTGGGTACACTGGCGAGCTTGGTTACGAAATCTATGTTCCGTCTGAAGAAGCTGTTGTGCTTTGGGAATACCTCGAAACAGCAGGAAAGCCGCACGGCATTCTGCCTTACGGGACCGACGCACTGCAAAGCTTACGCATTGAAAAAGCATTCCCACTCGCTGGGCCGGACATCGATGGGACGCAAAATCCATTTGAAGTTGGCTTGCACCGCTGGATCAAGTTTACCAAGCGTGACTTCATCGGGCGGGAAGCCCTGTTAGGCTTGCAAGACATGGGCTTGGATCGTCGCTGGACGGGCCTCATCTTGGATAGCAAGTTGCCCGCCAAGAACGGCGATGCAATCTATTCAATTGCGGATGTTCGCACGTTCAAAGAAAAGATGTTCACCGGTGCAGAAGCTGGCGACACTTTTGACATGGAAGCGGCTGGCGCCCCAATTGGTTACATCACCTCAAGTGCCAAAGGACACAGCGTCAAAAAGATGCTGGCACTCGGTTACTTGAGCACCTCCCATGCTTACCCCGGTGCGCGCGTGATGGTCAACATCAGTGGCCGCCCAACCTTGGCAACTGTGGCGCAAACGCCATTCTTTGACCCACAAGGTATGCGCCTGCGCGCAAAGTATCCACGTAAGCTGGATAACCCTACAGGCGAAAGCGCGGCATCAGCAGCACCCAGTAAGAAAACCACCCGACGGAAGAAATCTTCATGATCGGATATAGCAAACGCTTTCACACGATTGTCGCTGGTGTCGGCGGCAT
>JAHDIM010000045.1:14775-21667 GCA_020630805.1 Anaerolineales bacterium | reverse complement strand
TGATTTATCGGCGTATTTTCCATAGTATTTCTTTCTTAAATCGTGTCTACGTCATTACCTTCCTGACGCTTGGAAGGATCACCAGAGCAAAAGCACTGGCATTATCTACGCTGGAAAACCCAAGTCTCCAGTTTTCCATTGGTGCAACCTTGACTGCTATCAGTTGAACCATGCTTCCCAAGGTCAGGAAGGTGTACTCAATTGCAAAAGTTGCATCTACTATTTGCAATTAGTTGGCCAACATCCGTAAATAATTCGCTCGCACTGTCTTTGTCGTCGGATTGTCTTTTCCCAACGCTGTCTCAAAAATTTCCAATGCGCGCTCGTACAAGGGCTTAGCTGCGTCAACATCGCCTTGCGATTGATGCAGGTAGGCCAAGTTATTCAGCGTAAATGCCACGTTGGGATGATCCGGCGTCAGAATTGATTCGTAAATGCGCAGTGCCCGAATGTAATGCTCTCGCGCTCTACTTGGTTGATCTAGCTGGCGCAGCAGCGTCCCCAGATTGTTCAATGCATATGCCGTCCGTGGATGCGCTTCGCCAAGACGGTCTTCACAGTTCCGTAAAACACGCTTATATAAGCGGCGCGCTTGCATCAGATCTCCAGTGCGTTTGGCATGCCCAGCTAAGTTATTCACAACTGAAATGGTTTGCGGATGTTCAGTACCAAGCGAGGCTTCGGCGATGTTCAACGCTTGCTGGAACCGCATTCCTGCTGCTTCAAGATCTTGCGTGGCGTGTGCCAACTCCGCCATCGTATTGAAGCTGTCAGCGATGGCAGGGTGGGCCGCATCAAAGTGAGTCTCGCGAATCTCCAGTGCTTGCTGGTTGAGATCTCGCGCGCTGTCGTAATTTCCGGTTTGCATCGCGAGAGCAGCAAGGGCAGCTAAGCATTCCGCGACATAAGGATGACCATCATCGAAGACAGCTCGGTAATGTTCCAATGCTTGCACCGTCAACTGTTGCGCACGGGCATAGTTCCCTAACGCGCTTTCGATATTTCCTAACAATAACAACGACTGCGCCGAATCTGCATGACTCGCGTCAAGTTCACGCGTGCGGATTTGCAGCGCGTTTTGGGCCAATTGCTGTGCTTCATCTAGCTTTCCAAGGATCGCTCGAATCTGAGCCAAGTAGTGAGTCGATTCTGCCTGAATCAGCGGTGATTCCGACTCACGTGCAGCCATATTTTGCGCATAGGCGTTTGCTTCAAGAAATTCACCCCTGTGGATAAGTTGTGAAATTAGTGGATAACTCAATGTGTATAACTGTGGCGAATCCCGCAGAATCGCGGCATCTACGATATGACGGTATTGCGTCTCCCAAGTTATCATCGGACGGGGATCACCGAATCGTGTTGCGTCAGCTGCAATGGGGATAAGTGCCCGCTCGACAGTATCCACAGCTTCTGAGGAATAGTTTGTCGATTCAAACACGGCAGAATTGACCAAAATCGTTGTATTTTCCACAGACAACACGCTTTTAGCGCTCAATTGTTCTAATTCTTGTTTCAGGGCTTGGGCAGATACAGCAGATAGCGTATGCTGCAGAATCTTGATAGGAAGCGGGTTATCCACAGCGAAACAGGAGATGTGGGCAAGAATTTTTTGCGTTAACGCGGCTGTGGACATCTCTCAGGTTTTGGGGATAAGTCTATTTTCGGAATTCCCTCTTGAAAGCGGAGGTTCCTTCATTATAAAGGGGTAGAGATTGGAACTGTGAGGGGAAGTGAATCCACAAATACTCACGAATGATGAATAGGCCATACCCAACTGTAGTCGCATGGCTGGCCATGCCAGCGGCCCATCAAATGGCGAACTTACGCACCAGCAGCGGTGTCACTATTTGGCTGCGGACGAGATACTGGAGGTGACACGCGAGCGTCTGAAAAATTATTCAGCGCGAAACTGTTTCCATTCCGCTTGGGCAGCGGCGTAGGCAACGTTGGCTTGTTGGAGTAACCCGTGACACGTATGCGGGGCATCACTCTGAGCAGCCGCTTCAATCTGGGCATAGATGTCACTGAGCTGCGTCAGCCCAACGCTAGCGCCAGCACTTTTTAGCGTGTGCGCGGCAATGCGCAGCGCATCCCAGTCTTGGTTGGCTGCGTGCAGTTGCATCATGCCCATTTCTGGCGTGGCATCTTCTAAGAACACCGGCATCAGATCTTGTAGCATTAATTCCGCGTCTTCACCGAACAATCCTTCCAGATACTCCATGTCAATCTGCGTATAGGCGCTCTTTTCTGACAAAGTTTCCACAGATTCAGAGATAGTTTCCACAGAGCCAGGCTGCGCACTGGCTGCACGTTCCAATGCAGCGCGCAATTCTTTGACCACAATTGGTTTCGAAATATAGTCTTGCATGCCGGCCGCAAGATATTGTTCTTTGTAGCCTTGCAGTGCGTGCGCGGTCAGCGCGACAATATATGGACGCTCACCTTCAGGATAGTGCTGGACAATGCGCTTGGTTGCCTCTAGTCCATCCATTTCTGGCATTTGAATGTCCATCAGAATGACGTCATAGTCGCGTAGTTTGAGCGCATCTAGCGCTTCACTCCCGTTACTGACCACATCTGCTTGGAAGCCCAGCCGATTTAGAATACCAACCGCAACGCGCTGGTTGACCACGTTATCTTCCGCAATCAGGATGGTCAGCTTGAGGCGTTCACCCATTTCTTTGTCAAACATCGCATTGGCACGCACCTTTTTCTTAGGCGTATCTTGCGGACTGAAGGTTTGTAACAAAATACGATGCAGTTCCCGCGGACGCAATGGTTTGTTCAAATAGCCAGTGACGTTCATCGTATTGAACTGCCGATCCCGATAGCCAACCGAACTGAACACCACCATGGGTAACTCTGGACGCACTTTGGTCGCTTCACGCGCGAGCGTAATGCCATCCATCTCAGGCATTTGGACATCCAAAATAGCCAATTCAATTTGTGGATCGTGCTTGATGTGATATAGCGCTTCTACGCCATTGGACGCTGACCGCACATTAATCCCCCAGTTCTGTAAGAACTGCATCAGGATAATGCGATTGGTTGTGTTGTCATCTACAACGAGAACCGTATGTCCTTTTATCGCATCGTCATTGAGTTCCCAGGTTTCTGCTGGCGCAGCGTAATTTACCCCGACATTAACATCGAAGCTGAACGTTGTGCCAACGCCCTTCTCGCTTTTTACCGTAATTTGACCGCCCATCAATTCGCATAGGCGTTTACAAATGGCCAGTCCAAGACCGGTTCCGCCATATTTGCGGGTCATTGACGCATCGACTTGGCTGAACGCCTTGAACAAACGTTCTGTTTCTTCTAGGGTCATGCCAATACCAGTGTCTTTAATAAACAACTGTAAGTTGAACCGGTTATTCTGAAGTTCAGCGCCTTCAACGTTGACTACCACTTCGCCCCGCTCCGTGAACTTGACCGCATTACTGACCAAGTTGACCAGAATTTGGCGCAAGCGCGTTTCATCGCCCACTAAGCCAACCGGCACATGCGGCGCGATGCTATAGGCAAGATCAACGCCCTTTTTGCTAGCAGAACTTGAGAATAAGTCGAGTGAATCTTCAATACACTTGCGTAGATCGAACGGTTGAATCTCAAGTTCAAGCTTATTGGCTTCAATCTTAGAGAAATCAAGAATGTCGTTGATGATGGTCAGTAGCGAATCGCCACTGCGTTTGATGATATCAACGTATTCCTGCTGTTGCGTGGTCATATCCATATCATGGAGAATGCTAGCAACACCCAAGATGCCGTTCAACGGCGTGCGGATTTCGTGGCTCATGTTCGCGAGGAACTCAGACTTGGCCCGATTGGCGGCTTCGGCTTCGTCCCGCGCCCGATACAAATCTTCCGCCGCTTGTTTACGCTCGGTGATGTCAGTTTCAACCGCCATGAAATTGAGCAGCGTGCCATCGTCAGCGTAAATTGGGGTGACTTCAATTTGTACCCAATAGGGGTCACCATTTTTGAAGTAATTGATGATTTCAACATTGAACCCTTCCCCACGCAGTAAACACTCACGCATATACTGAATGGTTTCAGGATCACTGTCTGGTCCTTGCAGAATATCACCCGGCCTTTTGCCGATGACTTCTTCCATGGTATAGCCACTGTCTCGTTCAAACGAGGCATTGACCCACTCAATTTCACCTTTAGGTGACGTCACCACCACCATGTTACTGGTGCGTGCCGCCACTTGCGAAAGCTTGATTGCCTCGGAACGACTTTTGCGTAGATCCTCCATCAAGCGGCGTGAATCGGCAAGCGACGCGTCGCGGGCTTGCAGCATAAACAGCATGTCGCTGATGGCGTTATGCGGCGGGAAATCTTTGAGGGTCAGTTTGTGCGTTTTTAACGCATCCAAATTATTGATTGTTGGAGACGCAACGTACAACACACCTTCGTCTTGCGCAACAAGCTGCCCACTAAGGCGCATGTCCGTCGCAAGGACGGTGACGGAATAAAGTTTGCCGTTGTTTTTAGCTGCAAGTTCTTCTGTAAACGGCAAAAACTTGGTAATTGCCTTTTTAGCAGAAAAATGAGACTCAAAGGAATCACCTATTTGCAGTTCTGGCAAAGACCGCACCAGTGCGGTCCCAATTTCCAGAATCTGCGCATCATCCCCAATCCTAATGAAGAAAGGGAAAAGTTCAGCAACTTGAGACGAGGAAAGCATAGAAAGATCTACGATTTACGATTGATGATTTACAAAACTAACATTCGTAAGTCATCAATCGTAGATCGCAAATTGCGTAGGTTATCCGATGACTTCGATGTAGAAAATATCGTGATCTGCACCGTCGGCTTTCTTTTCGCGATGTTCAACCGTGATTTCTTGCCCAAGACGTTCGGCCAACCCGTACAAAATCCCGACGGCCATTGGGGCTAACCCTGGGCGCTCGGTGCGATAGTGCAATAGGAGCGTTTCTTCAGTTTCGTCGGTGACTTCAAAGTCTGGTGGGCGGAGTTCAGGGAACGTTGCGCGGATGCGACTGTGCATCCCGTTTAGGTTGTCTAGGAATTCATGCACGGTGCTACCGGTCATATCCAGTAGTGGCCCGTACCCTTCCTCAGCGGTGTAGAGCATCCAATAGCGGCCAAACCCTTCAAGAATGGCGCTCGCTTCCAGCCCGGTAATTTCGCAGGCTGCGCCCACAATGTTATAGGTGACGCTGTCATCATAGGCGTCCATACTAATGAAAGTAGGATCGCTTAGACCAGCTTTCGCGCAGACTTGCGTCCAGCCATCATCACCTAGTTGTTCTTTGACAAAGCCTTCAACGGCCTTATTTACTAATCCATACATAGTGTTGCATTGACTCCCCAGCGTTGCATACTTGATTTAGCCAAAAACAGCCTTACTTATCGGCTATCTCTGCATCTAATATGTTACAACAACTTGCATGTTCAGCGCACGGCAATTGTTCAAGATTTCCTGAAGATTCAATTGTCGCGATAAAGTAAAGTCATTTACGAAGTTTCAGAATCTGCTATTTCATTAAACCAAGGCGTTGCAGCAGGCAACATCACCAGCACTGCGCTAAGAATTGGCAGCACATTGCGCAGCATCGGCCAGTTATTTTGAATGAAGTCTTCTGCAGAGACAACACTGAAATCTAAGTTGAAGCCAAGATTGACATCTAGCAACACCAAACTCCCGACGATCACAATCACATAGGCGAAGCGCGCCCAAATTTTACGATTGAGAATAAACACCATCAGTAAGGCGGGTAACACGAGGTTGAGCGCCCCGCCCAAGAGCGTATCCATTAGCAACTGCTGATTTTCCAACAGCGGTGCAAAGACCTGTTGCGGCTGTAGCGCATCCCATTCACCAAAGCGCTTAGCTGCTGCCGTTGGCCAGTGAAAGCTGAAATCGCCAAAGATACGTAATAAAAGAAGCAACAGCGCAAATAAGACAGGCAAAGGGGCTGTGCCACCACTAGCGATGGGCTGCGCTTTTCGTTTTTGACGCGCACTTTCCTTAACTTGCTGTTCGCTTTTCGCTCGCTTCAGCCATTCCGGGTCATCTTCATTGATGACCATGGCGGGGGCTACAACAGGTTCTACATCAGCGCCATCGTCTTTGGGGATCGTTTGTTCTATTTCTGGAAGAAACCACGGTTTGTAATTCGCTTTGCGTTCAGCTTCTTGTTCTTTGACACGTTTGAGCCACGGGGGGTCTTCTGATTCTCGCTCTGGGGTCTCTTCGACTGCGGGGGCATCAACAAGAGCAGGCAATGAGATCGTCTCCGAAACCGATTCTGCTTCAGACGTTGAGACTGGGTCTGGTAATGGTTCATCAATCGGGATCTGAGTGATGCCGTCATCCTCGGCGGGTGCTGGAACGTGGTCTGCCATATCGATGTTATACCAGAGAATGTGTCTATACACGAGACGGGGTGCAGCAGTGTAACCGTAAAAACAACGATTACGAAGCTGCCCCCCGTCTCGTAGTTAAGTAATCCATGCCATCGTAAGCCAAAGCGTCACGGCAATGCTAATGTCCACATCATAGCGCCTTGGCTTGCCAAGGCGCGAAAATCTAGCACCACTATTTAGAGTTCCAAGATTATCCAAAAATACAAGATATACATCAGTCGCTTTTCTGAATACAGTGATAGTGATGAAACATTACGCAGACCATTTTTCTCACGGCCTCACCTACGAAGATCACAACTGGTTCATTCAAAATGATGCAGCAGAAAATGAAACCCTGGAATGGATAGACTCAGATGTTCCAAAATCAGTTTTTGAGCTTGGTCCACATGATTGGGAAGACAATATTTCCTTACACCTACCAAACACACATGTCACCGCTGACGTAACGGATGAATTTCAACACCCTGAATTATTTGCGCAAAGGATAAACCGCAGC
>JAHDIM010000045.1:0-14675 GCA_020630805.1 Anaerolineales bacterium | reverse complement strand
CGCACCATGTCTAAAAAGAGTTCGTGGAAACGGGTATCGTCCGTCAGTTCGGGGTGGAACGATGTCGCGAGATAGTTCCCTTCACGGACGGCAACCATGCGTCCATCGGCAAGTTTGCAGAGCACGTCTACATTTTCACCAACGGTTTCGATGCTTGGCGCACGGATGAAAACGGCCGGAAATGGCGCGTCCAAGCCTTTGATATCGAGGTCGGCTTCGAAGCTATCGAGCTGGCGACCAAAGGCATTGCGCTCGACAGTGATGTCCATCAATTTGAGCAAATGCTGATCGCGCTTCGCATCCTTCGAAAGGAAGATTGCCCCCGCACAAGTGCCCCAAATTGGGAAGCCAGCGCGCCCTTTTTCTTGCAGTGGCTCTAGCAATTCCCACCGCACAGCGAGCTTGCCAATGGTGGTACTTTCGCCACCCGGAATCACCAATCCATCCAGCCCGTCTAGCTGATCTGGCAAGCGAACTTCCACCACTTCTGCGCCCAATTTGCGCAAGATATTTGCATGTTCGCGGTACGCACCCTGCAAAGCAAGCACGCCTATGCGCAAATTTCTGGTGTTTTTTGTCGAATTTGACATGATTTTGGCTTATTTTATAGAACTTATGTTCTTTCTAATGCGTAATATGTAATTCGTAATGATTTTCACGCCGACCCTAATTCTAGGTCCATTTTTGAGTAACACAACGAACAAAAAAGGCTCGTTACAAAAGTGCAACGAGCCTCTTAATTCTACCGCAGACGCAGATGTAATGCTTACGAATTACACCTTACGCATTTGCATTCTCTACCACCCACGTTTGGCGAGCAGCTCACTTTCTGGCAGTTCATGAACGCCCCGCCCAACCATGGCTTCGCCAAGATTGCGGCTGACTTCAGCGATGATCTTTGGATCATTATAGTGCGTTGTGGCTTGCACAATCGCCTTACCGCGCTTCACTGGATCGCCAGATTTGAAGATCCCAGAACCGACGAAAACGCCATCAACACCGAGCTGCATCATCAACGCTGCATCGGCTGGGGTTGCGATCCCACCAGCAGCAAAGTTCACAACTGGCAAGCGACCCAATTCACGAGTTTCTACTAACAATTCATATGGTGCGCCCAAGTCACGAGCATAGCTCATCAGCTCTTCGTCACCCATTTGTTGCAGCTTGCGAATAGCACCGAGTGTGGTGCGGGCATGGCGTACAGCCTCAACGACATCGCCGGTCCCAGCTTCACCCTTCGTACGCATCATCGCAGCGCCCTCCCCAATGCGGCGGAGTGCTTCACCAAGGTTGCGGCAACCGCAGACAAATGGAATTTTGAACGCGTGCTTATTGATGTGATGCTCTTCATCAGCAGGGGTTAACACTTCACTTTCGTCGATGTAATCGACATCCAGCGCTTCCAAGACTTGGGCTTCCACAAAGTGACCAATGCGGGCTTTCGCCATGACTGGAATAGAGACAGCAGCTTGAATGCCCATGATCATTTCAGGATCAGACATCCGCGCAACGCCACCATCAGCCCGGATATCGGCTGGGACGCGTTCAAGGGCCATGACAGCCACTGCGCCAGCTTCTTCCGCAATCTTTGCTTCTTCTGGGGTAACGACGTCCATAATAACGCCGCCTTTGAGCATTTCAGCTAGACCGCGTTTGACTTTTACGGTCCCCACTTGCTTTTCCATAGGGTTCTCCTAAGGGGATAAATAAGCCATCATTTGACGGCGTTTTTTGAGTGAATTTAGTCTCAAATTCTACCATGCAGCGCCGCCAGCGGCATCAATATTGATGAGGGCAAAATGTTGACAGAGATAGAGGCAGAGAATTGTTTCACGTGAAACATATATTGATCCATCTCAGGTAGAGATGCGCCATATCGGTCGCCTTGGGGGCCTCAAAACAATACCATTGCACCCTACACAGACGGCAAAACCGCGAATGATGTTTCACGTGAAACATCGTTTGCGGGATATACAAGGTTGTCAGAGTGATGTTCTTAGACCTGAGACTATGGCTATGCAGAGGCAGAAACGACGTTGAATACTGACTAATGCGCATCAAGCTAAGCCTGAAAGGCCGTATTGTCCGTAGAATTCGTCTCTATCGGTGGCGTAGGCGGAGCCTGTCGTCCGCAGGTCAGGCTAGCTGCTAGTCCGGTCCGACCTGATGGGAACGCAATGCCCGGCTTCGACAGGCTCAGCATACCTTACCAACGCAGGCTCACAGAAATTTCTTGCAGATTTCAACCAGCGACGATGGGCAGTCACTCGGGATGACAACTAATTGGCATCAAGCTAAGCAATTCTGCTAGCCGATTCGTGCGCTAAGGTGTCATCCCGCGCACGAACGAATAGAGATGGCAGTAATTGTTTGACAGCGTGCGCGGGATACATTCGGCAAGCTCAGCACAAGTCTCATTGCAATAATTCGCTGTTTTATCACCTTGGTATTAATGAGATCCCAGCCGCCGAGCCAGTTTGGCTACTTTTGGTCACGCAAACGCGTCTGGGACGACACTTGTGCTTTCGTTCTAGCTAGCAGAAATGCGGTCTTATGTACAATAAATCTCTTGGCTTGACGCACATGAGACGGCATTGAATGCCGCCTGCACCTTGGTAGGAAATGTCTGGAATGTTTCACGTGAAACATTGTTTTTTAGGCAAAACAGATCATTTCTAGGGTAATTTGACTGCAAACTGATGTTTTACAGCACATTCCACACCATCTGATGCGTCATGAATGCTGTGGAATTGTTTCACGTGAAACATATATCTCTGTCTCTCTTCTCTGTCTCTGTCTGCCCTTCTCCAAGGTATAATATCTGCACACACATTTCACGGAGAATTCACCCTAATGAAAGTCCACGTTTTACAAGAAAATCTGGCAAAAGGGATCAGTATTGTGAGCCGCGTTGTGGCGAGCCGCACCACCCTTCCAGTGCTTTCAAACATTCTTATTTCTGCTGAAGACAATGGTGTCCGCCTGAGTGCGACTAACCTTGAACAGGGCATTACCGTCTGGATTTCTGCCAATGTCAGCGAAGAAGGCTCTACAACAGTGCCTGCACGCACCTTCTCTGACCTCATCAATACGCTGCCACAAGACCGCGTTGATCTGGATCTAGACGAGAAGACCCAGTCTCTGAATATCCGCTGCGGGGCCTTCAACAATGATGTGAAGTGCATCAGCGCTGAGGAGTTTCCGATCCTGCCACAGGCCGATATGGAACACGCAGTCGAAATGAACGTGATCGATCTGAAGCAAATGATTGCCCAAGTGGCCTTTGCTGCTGCTAGCGATGACACCCGCCCTATCTTGACGGGCGTAGAGGTCAAAATAGAGGACGGACAGGTGACGTTTGCGGCTGCTGACGGCTATCGCCTTGCTGTGCGCACTGGCAACCTTAGCAACGCGGATTCTGGCTCCATCAATGCGATTGTGCCTGCAAAGGCATTGCAAGAGTTGGCGCGCATCGCTGGGGATCAAGAGAATCCAGTGGTGATGACATTGCCGCCTGGACGCAATCAGGTGATCTTCAAGCTTGAGAATATCGAGATGGTCAGCCAGCTCATTGAAGGGAACTTCCCAGACTATCGACAGTTGATCCCGAGCAGTAGCAGCACCCGCACGGTGGTGTCCACCGCCCAATTTCTGACCGCTTGCAAGGCCGCGAACATCTTTGCCCGCGACAGTGCAGGCACGACTCGTATCAAGATCACGCCAGGTGATGACACCCAACCGGGCATCATGCAAGTGGTGGCACAGTCTGCGGAGACCGGAAAAGGCGAGAGCGTGGTAGATGCCAACGTCGAAGGCGATGCAATTGAAATCGGCTTCAATGTGAAATATCTGGTGGACTTGCTCAACATCGTAGACACGCCAAACGTGATCCTTGAGACCAGCGCCCCTGCTAAGCCTGGGGTCATCCGCGCTGCGGGACGGGAAGACTTTGTCAGTGTCATCATGCCGATGCACTTGAACTAGATTGTTTCACGTGAAACATAATTTGAATGAGAGGCTGCGAAAGTGGCCTCTTTTTTGTTTGGAGAGGAAGTGAAGAGTGATGAGTGAAATAGAAATTCGCAGGAAAGTTGAAAGTTGAAAGTTGAAGTACACACGCCTTTGCAGCTATCAGCCATCAGCCATCAGCTATCAGCTATCAGCCATCAAAAAAATATCTGCAAAACTAACTGTTTCAAATTCACTCCTCACTTGTCATTCATCACGCCACCAAAACCGAATCATTGCTACAATCCTGATTCAGTTAATGCAGATCTGAATCACTTTTTATTTTGAAATTAAATGACTTCCAAAATTCGCGCTGCCATTTTTGATCTTGACAATACGTTGCTCGATCACCAAAACGCCAATCGGTTTGGACTGAAAGGCTTACAGGCCCATTTTTCTGAACTGATTGAGATTAGCGAACGAGAATTAGAACAAAAGTTCGAAATCATATTGCACAGGACATTTACGGATGTGTTGAATGGCATCAAGTCTGTGAATGAGTCGCGCAAGGAGCGTATCCAACACCTGTTGGCACTCTACGGACGCAAAATAAACGACTCTGAGGCCCAGAACGGGGTCGATGTATATTTGGATGCATATCAACACGGCAAGCGCCTGATTCCGGGCACAATTGGACTCCTAGACGGCTTACTTGCCCACGGCGTGACGCTGGGAATGATCACCAATGGCGTCAATCCGCTGCAGCAAGAAAAATTGGAGTGGACGGGGCTGGACCAGTACTTCAAAAACCCTGTGATTGCGGGAGATGTCGATTTACAGAAGCCGGACAAGGCCATCTTTGACCTTGCCCTGCAAATTGCAGACTCCAGTGCCGCAGAAGCCGTCTATGTCGGAGACAGCTGGGAATCCGACGTTCTCGGCGCGCACAACGCCGGAATTTGGCCCGTCTATCTCAACCGTTATGGCTGGGAAATTCCTGATGAGAGCATTTGCACGGTGGTGACGAGGTGGGAGCCGGTGAATGAGAGTGTGCGGATTTTGATGAGAGATTGAACAGTGACAAGTGAGGAGTGAGGTCGGAGCGTTAGATGATAGTTGATAGTTGAACTAAACCCAGCGCCTAGGGCAATAGCTGACACTGACTTCAACTATCAACTCGCAACTGTCACCACCACCTTGAGTTCACTCCTTACTTCCCCCCTCCTCCCCCCTCGTCAAACCAATTTCAAAGAAAAAATGACTTTTACTTTAGGCTGATGTCAAACAGGTCATGGAAACAAGTCATTGGCAAAGCGATTACACAACTGCTGCGTCCAATGCATATTTCATAACCCTCTGTACACATCATCACCTGCCTCTCCTTGGTGATCATGTGAACGGCTCTGTGGAACTCAATGCATGTGGCGAGATTGTCTCGACACTTTGGACTCAGCTTCGGGGAGCATTCCCCACCATAGAAATTGATACCCATGTTGTTATGCCGAACCACTTTCACGGCCTCATCTGGGTTGGCACCTCACCTGATATGCGACCACTGATCGCTGAAGATGAGGGGGCGTTATTTACCGATGCATCGATGAGCATTGGATTGGAACCAACCCACCCGTTGGTGCATGTCCGCGATGTGATGCATCAGTTCAAGATCAGCACTGCCGCGTGGATCAACCGCTACAACGGCACTGAGAACGAACCCATCTGGCAGCACCGCTACTGGACGAAGCTAGTGGGTACCCATCAGGAAGTGTATGCTGCAAGACAGCTGATCTCGAAAAATCCAGCGGCGTGGATGCAAGACAAGTTTTACCGCCCAAATATTCCCAACACACCGCCCAGCATTCCGTTGCAATAACACCGCAGCGTTATCCCCACTCTTTCAATTTTCTGAGCCTGTCATCATCAAGCTGACAGGCTCATTGCTTTAAGCACCCAACGTGACCAAGCTCTTAATTCTTTACCCTTGCTACTCCAAAATGCAGAATTGAGTCACTGTTTCGATTCTGGAATCAATTGAGTCAAAACTGAATCAGTGCTGTTTTTGCACCCCTATACGCAAATCCTCCTTGTTTTCACGCGAGTCTCGGTGTTGACTCGGGCGATTCCCGTGTTTGACTCGAGAGCGAGGCGAATTGGTGAATGGGTGAATTGTTGAATGGTTAATCAGCCATGTCACTTCGTGACCGCTACGCGAACATCATCAGCCATCAAGTCTCACTCATGAGTTCTGTTCGCTGTTAGAATCCGACCTTCACCAATCTAATGCTTAGGCTCATGTTTCTATGAATCGCAAACTTCTTTTCATCTCTTATCTCGGCTTCATTGCGCTTGGTCTCAATGATGGCATGCTTGGGATTGCGTGGCCTGGCATTCGCGACACGTTTGGACGCAGCAATGATGCGCTGGGCGTCTTGCTATTTGGATTTACGCTGGGTTACATCATTGCAAGTTCGTTGAACGGTTGGCTGATTCAAAAGCGAAGTTTGGCATTTGTGATTATGGCCGGCGCGACGGGAATGGGCGTTGGCGGCTGGCTGCTTGCCACTGCCCCACTTTGGTGGCTGTTAGTAACCGTTTCGGTATGTTTCGGCATGGGCGCTGCATTCTTAGATGCAGGAACAAATACCTATGCGGCCGCCAATTTTCGGCCTCGGCTATTGAATTGGCTCCATGCAAGTTTTGCAGTTGGCACTATGGTCGGGACCGCCATCATGACCACCGTCATCGATAACAACTTGGAATGGCGTGTGGGCTATATGGTCGCGGGCAGCATCTATCTTTTGCTTGTCATTCCATTTGCACTTACTCGCACAGAATGGCACATCGATGGCTTCAATGACACCGAAGAGAATGCCAGCGACGTCACCGCACTTGAAACTTTACGCCAGCCCGTTGTTCTTCTCTTGCTGTTAGTCTTCCTTTTATATGTCGCCGTAGAGATTGGACTTGGGAATTGGGCATTCACTGTGCTCACCGAGTCGCGCGGCATTGATGTCGCTGCTGCGGGTTGGTGGGTCAGCATCTATTGGGGCAGCTTCGCCGTTGGACGCTTGGTGTTGGGCTTCATTGAAACCAACGTCACCCGCCTCATTCGTCTCAGCATTTTAGCCATCGCATTCGGCGTCTTCATCTGGTGGCTAAATCCAGCGCCGTGGGCCAACACTGTCGGTTTGCTCATCATCGGCTTTGGCAACGCGCCCATCTTCCCTGCGCTGGTCGCACAGACTCCCCGCTTGGTCGGCAAACGTCATACGCCAAACGCCATCGGGTTTCAATTGGCCGCCTCCGGCATTGGCGCATCACTGCTACCGGGCATCGCTGGTGTCTTTGCGGAACGCTCTACCTTGGAAGCCGTCCCTCTCTTCTTCTTCGGTGTTTCCTTATTATTGATCGCTGCGCATGAAGCGTTGGTGCGGTGGCCCCGGACAAGATAGAGCCAAGCGTGCCGCGCATCCGGTTCTTGCGCGGCTGCTAGCAGCAAACCTTAGCTACGGCCACAAGTTCAGCAAAGAGTATGGCAAGAGACAAGTAACTTTTTAGTCTAAGAAATTTAGAATGATCCGGATTCTATGTCAGGGCATTCATCTTGCAACCTGTTAATACGTTGAAACTGATTCAGTTCTCAACCATGCATTACTAAATTCGTTGTTGTCCAATATGAATATCCCTTCCATTTCGAATGCACCATTCAAGCTGCTCGCGTTGGTGAGCGGCATTGTGTCTTTTCTGCTGATTGTCAGTGTCATCCTCTTAGATGTTTACACCCCCTTGGTGTTGAGCGTTTCAATTACAGGCCTAGCAATTTGTGGCGGCGCGTACATTGCGTCGCACAAAGGGTACAAAACAGAATCGATGGTCGTGATGGCATGGTACCTCCTAACAACGATCTTGATCATGTCCGTAACTCGGATTGGCGTCAACACGCCCATTGTTTTCTTTTTACCAATTGGTATTGTTTTATTAGGGCTTTACACAGATCCGAAACAAACGCTGGCATATGGGCTGGCCGCCAGTGTAGGGATGGCCTTAGTTGGTGCTGGCGATATTGCCGGCGTAGTCGCGCACAGCGCATTCGTCCCCAGTGACTTTCAACTCTACCTGTTCTTCATCATTTCCCTGCTAATGATTACCACTGGCATTTATATCAGTGCCCAACATCGGAACAGCGTTGAAGATGATCTGCATCACACGGTTTCCAATCTGAAAGTCAGTGAAGCCAGATTTATTAAACTGCTAGACAGCTTAGGCGACAGCATTTTCGTTTTGAATATGGAAGGCAAGGTCAGACACGCCAACGCCCATGCGCTCAGAAAGCTTGACTATACGCAAGAATCACTGTTAAATCAGCCCGCAGAGACCATTTGCCCCGCTATAAACATGGAATACATTCGGAATGCGCTAGCAAATGTCCCGCTAGGAACAACCCTAACCATGTATAGCGACTTACTCTGTAAAAACGGTGAACTCTTCCCCATTGAGGCGCGCATTACGCAGATCGAAACCGAGCGCGGTGCCAAGATCATCTGCGCGAACCGAGACATCACCGATCGGAAGCGGGCAGAACGCTATATGTTGGAAACGCAAAAAGCGCAAAGCATGGGACTACTCGCGGGCGGTGTCGCCAATGACTTCAACGCTATCTTGCGACCAGTGTTGCATCAGTCTTCAGTCGCGCTTGCTAAGGTCGAGCCGTATCATCCGGCGCGCAAACATATGCAGTTGGCCGTGCAAGCAACCAAGCGGGCGCAGGCCATCAATCATCAACTGTTGGCTTATGCTGGACAGTCTGACTTAGAAAAAGAAATTACCGACATCAATGACCTGATGGCGGAAAATATAGAGTTCTTCAATCTTGGAGTGCCCAATCACATCACGCTGCGTACTGCGCTGACCCCAGACCTGCCACGCGTTCGGCTTGATCGTGCGCAGTTCCAACAAGCAATGATGAACTTGATTCTGAACGCCAGCGAATCGATTTCGGTAACACGCGGACAAATTGAAATTGCAACCGCCCCGCTGACACTCGAACAACCGCAAAAAGCAGGCACGGCACCGCTGACCTCTGGCAAGTATGTCCAGATCAAAGTTACAGACACCGGCTCCGGCATGGATGCCGAAACTGTCAAGCACATCTTTGAGCCGTATTTCAGCACCCGCCCCAATAGCACTGGCTTAGGACTCGCTGCCGCCGACAGCATTGTGCGCAATCATCACGGTAATATTCGGGTAACTAGCGCTTTGGGAGAAGGGTCGTGCTTTGAGATTCTGCTGCCAGTCGAGCCAGAAGGTAGTTTGGTGATGCCGTATCGGGTGTAGGGCCTTCATGAATTTGCATGTGGATCTACATGCTACAGTCAGGAAGGTCTTGAACTGTGCGAGCGATCTTATCCAGAACTGAGGCTATTACAAACTTATAACCCGAGATGTGCTTTGGCAAGCCAAAGCGCTACAACGGACGGTCTTCAGAATCAAAAAAGCCCTCTTGAGTAGAGGGCTCCTTCATTTAAATAGGGTGTAGTTGAACAGGGCTTAGTATTGGTATGAAAAGCGCTGTTCTTTCCAGACATCGGCTTCGTTGTGATAGCCTGCTTTTTCCCAAAATCCTAATTGATCTTCTTGGACAAACTCTAGCGAGCGTAGCCATTTGCCGCCTTTCCAGAAATAAGGTTCAGCCAAGTCATTGCGGTTTGGAATTGCACCGACCACCGCCCGCATCGGATAGCCATGATCTGGGGTGAGTGGTTCGCCATCAAAGTGGGTTGCGAGCAAGAAGTTTGGCCCTAGCACCCAATCCACCGGCGTGTTAGTCGTGAAGCCGTACTCGCAGTGCTGAATGACAAACTTCGCTGTGTCTTTAGGCCTGATCAACCCTTCATCGATCAAGGTTTTGACGTGCACGCCTTCCCACTCGGTATCGAACTTGCTCCAGCGGGTAACGCAGTGAATGTCCATTTTGAGCTTTGTGCGCGGCAATTTTTGAAACTCTTGCCACGTCCACGAAACGTCTTCGTCTACCTCACCATGAACACGAAACGTCCACGTTGCCGGATCAAACCCCGGTGTTGGACCGTAATGGAGCACAGGAAACCGCGTTGTTAAAGACTGCCCAGGTGGCAAACGCCCTTCTTTTTTGACTTTGTCTTCTTGGTCTCTCCGCCCTAATACTCGTCTTAACATGATGCTCTCCAAATGGAGCAAACCGACGCACATACTGGTTTACTCTTGATGCAAAAAAATTATACCCAGCAGCCTATATCCAGACATGAGTCCGCTATTAGAGGCTAGTGAGTGACCGAAAGATAAGAATTTATGGGCACGTCTCGTCTATTAAGAACCATTTCAAATACTGTTTTGTTGCGAAGTTGCGGAGTGCCAGCGTTGCGATGCAAGGCTGTGGACTTTGTCACGTTGCAACTTGGCAACACCTGACCAAAAACTCTATGAAACTCATTCGCTTACTTTTTCTTCCTTTACTGTTTGTGCTCGCTGCATGCGCTAGTGCACCAGAGCCTGAGCCCACGGCTGTACCTGAGCCTACTCAAGCTCCAACAGATATTCCTGAACCGACCGACCCACCTGAACCAACTGCAGAGCCAGAACCGACCGAAGCGGAAGCAATGGAAGCCGACTCTGCTGACCATAACGCCGACGACGATTCTATGGCCGAAGACGATGCTGCCATGGCAGACGACAGTTCAGAGACTGCCGCGCTAAGTCGCGAAGACTGTGCACCTACGACCGGACGCATCATCACGCGTTACTGGGAAAAGACCAACTGGTGTGAAAGCAGCGTGGACTTTTCTGAATTCCTCAGTGGCGGCCCACCACCAGACGGCATTCCACCCATTGATGACCCTAAATTTGTCACGACAACTGAAGCCAACAGCTGGATAGCACCGAACGAGCCAGTCATTAGCCTGACTGTCAACGGTGAAACGCGAGCCTATCCGCTGCAAATTATGACTTGGCACGAAATTGTGAACGACGAAGTTGGCGGCGTGCCAGTTACAGTCACGTTCTGCCCTCTGTGCAACTCTGCCATCACCTTTGATCGTCGTGTAGATGGTGAAGTGCTTGACTTTGGCACCTCTGGCAACTTACGTAACAGTGACTTGGTCATGTATGACCGCCAAACCGAAAGCTGGTGGCAACAATTTACTGGGGAAGCATTGGTTGGCGACTACAACGGTGCCGTTCTGACCTTTGTGCCGTCACAGTTAGTGGGTTGGGAAGAATTCCGCACCACGTTCCCCAATGCCCAAGTGCTCTCACGTGACACAGGCGCCGTGCGTGACTATGGGCGCAACCCGTACGCAGGGTATGACGACATCAATGCCAGTCCCTTCCTATTCGATGGCGCGGTAGACGGTCGTTTGCCAGCGATGGCACGCGTTGCCACCGTAGACTTAGACGGTGAAACGGTTGCCTACACGTTTGATGCCCTCGAAGCCAACAATGCTATCAATGACAGCATTGCCACGACCGATGTCGTTGTGTTCTGGACGGCAAACACCAACTCTGCCCTTGGCGCAGGTCAAATTGCCGAAGCCGCTGACGTTGGCTCAACCGCTATTTTTGACCGGAGCGTTGCAGACCAAGTGCTAACATTCACGGCAAATGGTGACGGCACCTTCTCTGACGCAGAAACCAGCTCGACTTGGAACGTCTTCGGTCTTGCCACAGATGGCGAACTGGCAGGAACACAGCTTGACCAGATTGTGAGCTTCGAACACTTCTGGTTCTCATGGGCCGTCTTCCAACCTGACACCCGTGTATTTGAAGGTTAAACAAACACCTTAAGATATACACTGCAAAATTAGAAAAAGAGCGCCATTGGAATGGCGCTCTTTAGTTTTAAATAAGGAAACATTATTGTTTTTGAACTAGAAATTCGATAAACTGTTTAGTGCACCTAGTAATGCATTCTTTGCAGGTAATCTTTTTTTAGCCCCTATGACCACAGCAGATCTAGCCCAATCCACATCATCGCTGCGCATTTCGACTGCTCGCAACATCAATACAATTGTCGGTGTCTGGTTTACTCTGGTTATCTTTCTTTTTGTTTATTTCCTAATCCGCCCTCCCTACCAAACAGTGTTTTCTTACACCATGTTGGCTGTCTGTCTCATGGTTGGGGTCATCTGTATTGTGCTAAGCCGGACAAATCAAGAAGCCTTAGCACTGTCTCTCCTGACATTTACGTGTTGGAGCATTCCCTTTTCCTATATGTTCTTTGGAACTGTGCCCGTCCGGCATGCACTGGTAGGAATTGTGCTGATGTGTATTGTGCTCTCGGGAATTTTCATCTCCCATCGCGGCACGTTGCTGATTACAACGCTATCAATTGCCCTGTACTGTATTGATGCCGCCTTTGTGAATCCCTTGCAATTGCAAGCCACTTCATCCGATGCAATGGGCGATGACATTGGTCTCATTGTTGATCTCATGAGCATCTTCTTTGTGGGGCTGGTGACCTATCGGCAGGCAAGCAGTATCAAGAAAATGACGTCAAAGCTGGAAGAAAGCGCCTCTTCCTTACGGCGTAAAAACGAACGCCTGCTGACCCAAAACGCCGCTTTGCAAGAAAGCGAGGCGCGGTTTATAAAATTGATGAACAGCTTGGGTGACGGGGTTTACGTACTGGACGCAAACGGCAAGGTGCTGAGTTCAAATCACGAAGCCGAGCGTAGTATGGGCTACACTGCGGGGAGCATGGTGGGTGCGCACGGCAGTGACATCTGTAGCGACTGGGACACTGAAGGCATCATGACACAACTCACTACAGCCGGGTTTGAAAACACCATCACTGTTTATGGGCGGCATACACCGCAAGACGGGCCGGAATTCCCAGTTGAGTCTCGGATGTCCATGTTCAATATGAATGGCGACCCCGTTATTATTGCCATTGCCCGTGATATTCGGGACCGAATTGAAGCTGAAAAAGTACAGCAGCAAGCCGTCAAAATGAATAGCTTAGGCATTATGGCTGGCGGTATTGCACATGACTTCAACAATTTATTGGTGGCCATGCTGGCCCAGACCTCACTGGCGCAACGCAAGATCACCCCTGAACATGGGGCCTACAAAGCCATTACCAAAGCAGTAGACGCGGCTAACCGCGCAAAGGGGCTGACCAAACAACTGTTGGCCTATTCTGGGGCCGAAATTATTGAACCAGAACTGATTGATATCAACACGTTTATTGCCGAAAACGTCGATCTCCTCAACATTCCAACCGCCAGTCACGTCACATTTCAGACAAATCTCACGCCAGACCTGCCTCTCGTCCGCTTTGACCGGAACCAATTACAACAAATTCTGATCAATCTGATCATCAACGCGTCAGAGGCCATCGATAAAAAGGCTTCTGGCACAATTGCCTTGCACACCAACCTGCTAGAGGTAGACCAGATTTCGGATACATCTGGGTATTTTGAGCTTGAGCACAAGCCATATGTGCAAGTGCAAGTGCATGACAACGGCTCTGGGATGACGGCGGACACCATTGAACACATCTTTGATCCGTTCTTCACGACCAAAGAAACAGGACACGGGCTGGGGTTAGCCGCAGTGATGGGCATGGTGCGTAGCCATCAGGGTGCGCTAATGGTAGACAGCACCGTGGGAGAAGGCACCACTTTTGAAATGTTACTGCCGATAGGGGATCCGAATTAGACCATTGATGACGGCCACCCCGAGCAAGATGAGTAACAACGCCACAATTGAGGCCGTTGTAATAGCTTCCCCCAAAATAATTGCCCCCCAGATTACCCCATTGATTGGAATCAGATAGGTGACAAACGACGCATATGTTGGGCCTGCAATGGCATTGAGTCGGTAATAACAGAGAAATGCAAAGATAATAATCACCCAGGCCGACACCAGTAACGCCACAATTGACTCTGTCGTTGGCTGAATGGCTGTGACATCTTCCATAAAAAATGCAATCACAATGTTAATGGCCGACGCGCAGATGAACTGCCCCGTAAGCCATTCCAGCACAGTTTGTTGCTTGTTGTCTTCACGAATGTAACTTCGTGAAAAGACCGTGGCAATTGCATAGCATGCGCTCGCGCTCAACAGTGCAAACTGACTCCAGAAATTGACACCTAGCTGACGCAACGCGGCTGGACCAATGAGCACTAGCACCCCAACCATCCCTAACGCCACGCCGGCAAACTTGCTGGGCGTAATATATTCATCTCCAATAAACAGTCGGGCAAGAATTAGCGTAAAAAATGGCGTAGTTGCAACAAAGATCGTCGCCAGACCACTGTCTACATATTGCTGTGCCCACACTGACAGCGTAAACGGGATGGCGTTGTCAAACGCACCAACGAGTAAAAACGGCCACCACTGCAACCCAAAACGCGGTAGTTTTCCACCCATGTAGTACAGCGCCCCTAATAACGGAATGGTCGCCAACACATTGCGCGCCATTGCAATAGTGAATGGCGGAATGGAACGGAGCGTAATTTCGTTAACTAGAAATGCAACGCCCCATAACGTACCAGGGATGAGCATCAGCACAACGTAGCGCCAGTTGATAGAGTTCATAAACGAGAGTAGACAGCGTGTGGTGATTGTCTGGCTAGAATTTTACGAGATGATCTGCATTTGAGCGGAGACAAAACGAGCGTTGAGGGCCAAAGAGTTATAGAAGGACTTTACAGCATAAGTGCATAGTAAGCCGTGTCTCCCTAGTGCCGCTA
>JAHDIM010000395.1 GCA_020630805.1 Anaerolineales bacterium | reverse complement strand
AATGAAATTTTCCAACGGCCCAACGATGCCCGATAGTTCATCAATCAGTGCTTCCATGGCATCGACATGCCGCTGTTCAATTTCAGGAATCTTGTATTTGATCTTGTCTTCTTCAATGAAGCACAGATCAGAGCCCATGTGAAACAGCTCATTTTGGATGGTCTTGAGTGCGCCATCGAGGCGTTCGACCAAGCCATGGGCGCGCGCAACACCAATAGAGGAATTTAACTCATCGACAATGCCATAGGCAACAACGCGGGCTGAGTCTTTGTTGACGCGCTGACCGCCACCAAGGGACGTTGTCCCTGAGTCGCCGCGGCGCGTATAGAGTTTTGTCAATCGAGGCATGTTTATCCTTCAGATGTCGGTTCAGGTGTATTTGAAGGCGTTGGCGTAATTGTGGGGATCGCAATTTCATTTGCAACCACCCAACCAACGCGACCGTCGGATAATTGTATCCGTACCCAGACTGTTCCGCCGACATTCTTTTCATTGAAGAATAATTGCACAGGCGTATCTACCGGAAGTTGATCGATTACTGCACCTCCCGGAGACCGTCGGACGGCGATGAGTGGCACTGTTACTGCGGATGTTGCGTTTCCATTAGCCAAGCCAGATTCATCTGCATTGGGTGTGACAGTAAATTCGGCAAACTGTTGAATTTGTAACAGCACTGCATTTTCCGGTGTTGGGGTTGCTGTTTGCGTTGGTGTCGGCGTTGCGGTACTTGTTGCGGTTGCAGTCGGATCAAATGGTGTGGGCGTTGCCGTTGCGGTTGATGTCGCCGTTTTGGTTGGTGTTGGCCCCGGCGTCGGTGTATTTGTCGGGGCTAAGGTTGGGGTTGGCGTTGGCGGAATGGCAGGATCAAGCCGAGCCCCTTGGATAACGTCTAATTGCAAGGTGAGGGATTCTTCTTCCCCAAGCACGCCATTGCTCACAAGATAGGTCCCAATTTCTTCTTGCATTGCAACCGTGCGTTCAAAATTGATACCAGCGCGTGACAAAGAACGGACGTTTAAGTCCATGTCAATGCCATTTGCGTTGCGGGTCCATGTCAGGCCGGCTTTTTCGACACCCGGAAGGCTAATAAGTGCTGTATTAACAGCCTCTTCAACAATCGCCAACTGCCGGTTTTGTGCAAACAGGCTGTATGTGGCTTGGAGCAATGGGATACTGACTAACAATACTGACGCAGCTGAAATAAACATGCTGCGTGGGACATAGCCTTTAGTGTTTTCTTGACGACGTGGGCGGTACCCAAGGATAAAGAAGACCACGATCCCAGCAAAGCCAATACATGCTAGGTTCGTAATGAATAGCAATAATGCGCCTCCGGCAACCGGCATGCTCCACCGACTAAGGCCAATCCCTACGGTGCAGAGTGGTGGCATAAGTGCGGTGGCGATTGCAACTCCTGGTAGCGCAGAGGACAGATTCGTGCGACAAAAAGCGTAGGCAGCGGCCATCCCGCCCGCGATTGCAATGATCAGATCAAATGGCGTGGGGCGCGTCCGGGACATGACTTCACGCGGCAGTTCGGTGATGACACTAAACGGTAAGTTATGTGAAAACCAACTGATCATAGCTGCCAGAATGATGGCTGTGATTGCACCAGTGGCGACAGCTTGGGCCGAGATTTGTAATAGACGCGTATTACCGCGGACAGAGGCCAATGAAATTCCTAAGATGGGCGTCATCAGCGGTGCAACAAGCATCGCGCCAATAATGACGGCGGCACTGTCTGTGAGGAGACCTAGGGTTGCAATTGCTGCTGACAGAACCGTGAGTAAATAAAAGTCAAAGCCCGGTTCACTGCTAATGGCGACTCGCTTTTGGACTTCACGGCGTTCTTCAGCAGTCAGCGGCGTTACAAAGATATTGATTGCTTCAACAATAGGATTAGACATTAATTTAGATTGTAGTATGAAAACGGTACCTTATATCAATCTGATACGATTATGGCACCTCAAGTAACATCCTCGAATGGAGAACTATGTACGGAATAATTGGACAACTCAAAGCCACAGAAGGCTGTCGTGACAAGCTGATTGAAATCTTGCTCAATGGCACCCAAGACATGCCCGGTTGCGTACTTTACGCAATCTCAGCCGATGCTACCGATGATGTTAGCATTTGGATTACAGAATTCTGGATGACCGAAGCCGACCATCAAGCGTCATTACAACTGCCAAGTGTTCAGGCTGCCATTGCCGAAGGCCGCCCAATGATTGCTGGGTTCGGCGATCGGCATATTGTTGAGCCTGTTGGTGGGTTTGGACTAGGGTCATAACGTTTCCATTTTGCACTCCTGAACTGAAATAAATCTAATGAATTATCTTGATCGAATAGTTTTTCTGAATGGGGACTATATCCCCGCAAAAGACGCCAAACTTTCCATTTTTGACCGTGGTCTTCTGTTTGCTGATGCCGTCTACGAAGGCTTAGGCCTCATGGATGGTAAAGTCGCAGATTTTGAGTTACACATGCAGCGGCTTGAGCGCTCGCTGTCTGAGCTTGATATGCCTAATCCTTTGCCACGCGCTCAGTATCTTGAGGTCTTTCAACGACTCGCAAGTGAGAACAATATCCAAGACGGCTTTTTCTACTTACAAGTCACGCGTGGCGCTGCGGACCGCAACTATTTGTATTCTGCTGAGATGACGCCCAACGTTTTTGCTTTTGTGCAACCGCAAAAACCTGTCAAAGATCGGAATACGCACCTAGGTGTGAAAATGCATGCGGTGCCAGATCTGCGCTGGAAGCGCCGTGATATTAAGACGACGAATCTGCTAGGGCAAGTGATGGCTAAAAAAGCTGCGCATGATGCCGGAGCCTTCGATGCCTTACTCGTAGATGCTGATGGGCGCGTGACAGAGGCAGCGTCACGCAGCTTTTTCATCGTCAAAGACAACACTATCATTGCGCCGCCGGTGACCGAAGAAATTTTGCATGGTATCACGCGTCAAGTGATCGTGAAAGTTGCCGATTCTGAGGAACTCAACACTGTGTTTCGTTGGTTCACTCTGGACGAGGTGTTTACTGCCGACGAAGCCTTTCTGACCGGATCTTCAACAACCGTTGTCCCAGTTATTCAGATTGATGACAACGTCATTGGCAACGGACAACCGGGCCGGATTGCGTTGCGCTTGCGCGAAGAATATTTGGCAATGACCGCAAATTCGTAGCGGTGTGACGGGTGGACAATTGTTCACCCGTCACTTCTAAACTTTGCTACTTCTTGAGCAGGTCAGACAGATCGTCTTTCTTCAAGACGCTTTTCAGACTGCCAACAGCACCAAGTGCAGCAGACGCTTCAAACGGCATAAACGTGGTGGTGCCTTGACCATCTGCCATGCCTTGTAAGGTGTCCAGATAGCGCATCCCGACCATGTATTCCACGGCTTGCTCGTTGCCAACAACTTTGGCGATGGCCGCTAAAGCTTGTGCTTCAGCAGCAGCTTCCAACTGTCGGGCTTGCGCTGCGGCTTGGGCTTCAAACTGACGCGCTTTGGCCGCGCCTTTTG
>JAHDIM010000394.1 GCA_020630805.1 Anaerolineales bacterium | reverse complement strand
AGAAAACTCTAGAACACTCAAACTACTATGAACATATTTGGTCTAATTCTCATTGCAATATTGACGCTGATCCCAGCAATCGGATACGGCTCAATTGGGGCAACATCGCCCGCGGCACTTAGTCAATATCTGGGAGTTGTGTCACTCATCTGGATGGGGATCACACAACTCATTGCCACGCGCATCAAAGGGATTGAAACGATCTTTGGCAGTATGGACCGGTCTTACATCCTGCACAAGTGGCTAGGTGTAGGCGCAGTCGTAACGGCTTGGTTACACTCTCAAATTGATGCTGACCTTGGCAATATTGTGTTGTCACGCGGCTTAGCGGGCATCGCAGAAGATATGGGCGAAGTGTCTTTCAACGGGATATGGGTGCTGGGCGTCGCGTCCATCATGACCTTTATTCCATACAAACTGTGGAAGTGGTCACACCGTCTCATTGGTTTCTTCTTCGCACTGGCTGCATTTCACTACTTATACGTGGCCAAGCCATTCGCGGTCTTCAGCCCGCTTGGGTTGTACGTTGCAGCCTTCTGTCTGATCGGGATTGCCTCGTACTTGTATCTTTTGCTACCACGCATGTTAGGACATAACACGAAGCGCTATAACGTCACGGAAGTGATTGATCATGGCGACATTACCGAGATCAGTCTCCAGCCTCAAGGCAAAGGGATTGTGCACAAGCCGGGTCAATTCACGTTCTTGAACTTCAATCCGTTGCAGTTCAGAGAAACGCATCCGTTTACAATTAGTAGTGCACCGACTGGTGATGGCACGCTGCGGTTTTTGGTCAAAGGCCTAGGCAGCTACACTAAGCGGATGAACAAGCTTGAAGTTGGTACAGAGGCGCGCGTCTCAGCGCCGTATGGACACTTCCAATTGACATCTGACTCAGACTCGCAAGTATGGGTTGGCGGCGGGATTGGCATCACCCCATTCTTAGCCTGGAGCGAAGCACTTAGTCCGAACTGGCAGCCAAAGACGCACTTGTACTACTGCGTGCAGCGCCCAGAAGACGCTCTGATGATTGAGCAACTCGAAGCTGCCGCCCAACGCGTGCCAAACTTCAGTTATTCCGTCATTGCGTCTAAAACAGGCAAGCGCCTTAGCGCAGATCAGATTGTGAAGGAGTTAGGCTACAACATGGCGAACACTGAGGTCTACTTCTGTGGCCCAGTTGGAATGCGCAATGCACTGAAGCATGGCCTCGGCAAGCACGGCCTGCCAGGCGACAACTTCCACTACGAAGAATTTGAAATGCGGGAGGGTATCGGGATAATCAAGACAATTCGACGCTGGTTTAGGATCTAACTATTCGTGCGAACGAATGAGATCCGCGACCAACTCACCGATCACTTCGGACCCGAGTAGTGAGGGATGGAGGAAGTCATCGTCGTAAAACTCTAAATTCGACGGTTGGATCACATCCTCAGCATCAACTACATAAAAACTCGGGAATTGAGCGGCTAGCAATGCTAGCCGCTCGTCGTATGTTTGCATAATGTCGCGACACTGCGGAAATGTATCTGGGGCATCTTCGGGGACATCATAATAGCTGATAAAGACCACCTGAGACCCCGCATCAATGATCTGTTCTACAAACGCTGGCAACGCCCCAGCAGTTCCTGAATCGGAAATAATTTCGTCTAAGGTTGTCCCACAGACATCGCAACCGCATTCATCATTTAGATCGTTCCCGCCGCCATCCATCACCACCCAGTCCCAGTCTTCTGGTATGTATTGCAACCGAATATCCATTTCTTCGGCATCAGACAGTTGATTAGTCAGATAGGCACCACTAACAGCTAAGTTTTCCACTTCAGTATCTAATTCACGCGCAATGACATCACCAATCGAGGCACCTTCTTCACGGTTCCAAGCAATAAAAGAGTCACCAATTGCAAGGATGCTCAATTCACCTTCTGCAAAGCTTTCTTCGGGTTCAAAAGGATCGTCTTCTGCACACGCAACGAGGACAAAACTGAGCAAGATTAGGAAACAGGTGCATATAGTTTTCATGGCCATGAGTCTACAGCTAAATGACGATTGTATGAAATTTGAATTCGTCAGCTTGAGTGACTGACCAACGCTGCTGCTAGTTGAAATCTACTGGAACATTTCCATCCGTAGAGAAGGCACCTTGGCTCTTGGCATAGGTTCGGTCGAATTCCCCGGAGCCTGGGAGGCTCCTCTACATTGGCAAGGTTTTGTTTATGTCCCAAGCAACACATTCGCCTTGCGAATCTTCATAAAGCGGAAATAAAAATGGCCGCTCAAAGAGCGACCATTCTTGCATTCAAATTGTAATTACAACGCTGTTATGCTGCGTCTTCAATAGCTTCAGCAGCGTCTTTCGCGTCTTCTTGACCTTCAGCGAGACCAGACTTGAAACCGCGAATACCGCGACCCAGCTCAGTCCCAATCTTACTGATACGTCCGACACCGAACAACAGTAGGACAATGGCCAGAATAATTACCAATTCCCATGGGCCTAACTTCATTTTGAGTTCTCCTTTTACAAATGTGTATTGCTACACAAAACTGTCAGATAATCTGATTATAACCGAATAACCGCTTGGGTTACTCCGTATCATCGCCTTTGGATCTCGAACGGGCTGCGACAAAAAGCGCGACTGCAACTGCAACGCCAATCGCAATTGATCCACCATCAAGTTCCATGGCGTCGTTACCTACTCTTCTTCTTGTTCGCGCTTCCGATCCGCAGCTTCTTGCGCGGCGAGCTCAGGAAATTCTTCCAATTCGCGGCGGCGACGCGCGCGATATGGGAACCACGCAAACAAAATACTGATGATATACAGCGCCATCAACGGTACTGCGACCAGTGCCATGTTGAACGGGTCTACCGTCGGTGTAATGACAGATGCTGCGATCACACAGCCAACAATTGCTAGACGCCAGCCACGGACAAGTTGCTGGGGAGTGACAAAACCAAGCTGCGCTAAGAACATCATCACTAATGGCATTTCAAACGCAACGCCAATCCACATCGTGAGCTGCATTACGAACGGCACATATCCCCGCGAGGACCATTCTACTTGGAACAGGTCAGGCGCAAACGTTGCCAAATAATTGATTGCAGTCGGGATCATCAGGAACCAAGCAAACGATGCACCAATACAAAACAAGATGAATGTCATCGGCACGATGAACCGCATAATGCGTTTCTCGCGCTTGGTCAGGCCAGGAATGACAAACGCCAAGATCTGATAAATGATGATTGGCGAGGCAATCGCAATCCCCATCGTAAGACCAACCCGAATAAAGATGGAAATACTTTCTGTCGGTTCCAGCACCAGCAACTTGCCGCCATACGGTTCTGAAAGAATCCGAATGAAGTCATCGACAACAAAGAAGCTAAGTGTAGTTGTAATTGCGACTGCAATAACCGCGCGGATCATGCGCCCTTGGAATTCACGCAAGTGATCCAAAATGCCCATGCTGCCATCTTCTATCGATCGGGTTGCTGGAGTAGTTGCCATTGCGGGATATTTTAGCAGGTGGTTCTTAGAA
>JAHDIM010000393.1 GCA_020630805.1 Anaerolineales bacterium | reverse complement strand
ATTTAGATCGGTGCGAAGAACAAAATATACGTCAGCGCCACCAAGCCAAGCAGCAACACAACGCCGCAGCCGATGGCGACCATGCCACCTTCACGGTTGTCCTTCTTTTCTATATATTGCGAAAGGGCGACATCAAATTGCTTGATGGCCGTTTTGAGTTTGGGGCTATCGTCTTCGCTGGTCAGGATCTTCAACTTACGCCGAATCATTTCCAAGCGGCCATAGGCAGCCTCGTCAATCGTGTTGAACTTATGCAGTCCTAGAAACGGAATCAGCTTCAAACCGGCATCGATCAATACTTCCGCTTGGCGCGGCAGAAAGCCGGTCTTTAGCACGCGCACCAGTTGGTCTTGGGCAACAGCATCGCCCGCCGCTTTCTCATCAAGATTCCGCAGCAGCGTGTGATATTTGCGCAGCACCACAAGCTCTTCTTCCACCGTCAAATTGACAGCATCTGGTTTCACCGGCGTGTTGCAATATACGCAGACCGGTACGTCTGACTCTAGCGGCGCACCGCAGTTTGAGCAATTTAATTCAACTGTCAACGTTCACCTCTCACCCATTAATAAACGGATTCATCCGTCGTTCGGCCCCAATTGTCGTATTCGGCCCATGCCCACTGTACACATCGGTGTCGTCTGGCAACGGCATGAAGTGGGTTTGAATACTTTCCATCAGTTGCGGGAAACTGCCACCGGGCAAGTCTGTCCGTCCGATGCTCATTTGAAATAACACATCCCCACCAAATAAGCTGTTGCTTTCCGCGTGGTAAAACGCAACGTGCCCCTGCGCATGGCCGGGTACAAACATCACTTTGAAGGTCTGGTTACCAAGGGTCAGTTCAGTGACATCATCCAACCAGTTGGTGATGGGTGGAAACTCTTGCACAGGCAGGCCGAACATCGCGGCACCGCCGCCAACGTTATACAGTTGCGTATCGCCACTGTGTAAATAGATGGGCAACGCTTCATGCTTTCCAATAATCCCCGGCACCGCCATGATGTGATCCCAATGCGCATGCGTCAGCCACAAGGCTTGTAAATTCCAGCCATTGGCGGCCACGCGGTCGAGTAATAAGCGGGGATTGTCGGACGGATCAATGATGACACAGTCCTTGGTTTCATCGTCTGCAACGATGTAAGCATTGGTGCCAATGGGGCCAAGCGAGTGCTTCTCGATTTTGAGCATACGGGTATCCTACGTGCGTATTTGTCTTTGCTTAGAAATGGCAAAACTACATTAAATATTTTTGCAAATATTGTTTATAATTAGCGCCAGTGCTGGTATTTTTTGGTACTAGCCCGTCGCCCGTACTGTAATATGCAGTGCGGGTTTTTTTATTTCTGTATGGCAATCATACAACTGCATACATAGTGTCTTGTTATGGTTACGATGTTGCGAGGTAACGGAGTTGCGCACCACACGATTATTGCGCACAATCCTGCACGTAACATCGCAACGCCGGAACAGCGTAACCATTTTCAGCGGTGTTTCAAGTATAGACGCCATTTGCGCTATGATGGAAGAAAGGAACGTGCTTTTTTGGGCGCGACAAACAAAATAAAAGGACCTCATTATGAGCAGCCAACTAGCAGTCTTTATAGACTTTGAAAATGTGGCGCTATGGGCCGAGCAAGAATTTCTTGATTTTGAGATTACAACAATCATGGAATTCCTCCAAGGCCGTGGCCCAGTGGTGATCAAACGCGCGTACGGTGACTGGAGTCGCTTCTCGCGCTACCGCGATCAACTTCTCAACAACTCCGTCGATCTGATTCAAATGTATAGCCTGCGCTCGGCCAAAAACCGCGCCGATATTCGCATGGCGATGGATGCGCTCGAAACCGCCATCACGCGTGACAAGATCGAAACGTTCGTCATTGTCTCTGGCGATAGTGACTTTGGCCCATTGGTGTCTAAGCTGCGCGAATACGGGCGCTACACCTTGGGGGTTGGCCCGCGCGATGTCACCCATCCGCTGCTGGTCAAAGCCTGTGATGAGTTTGTCTACCTCGAAACGGTGTTGGGTGAAGCCCCAGAAATTGCCGCTGAACGCTCACAGGGCGATCAAGAAGCCGCCCGCGAACTGATTCGCAAGGCGCTCAATGTGCATAGCCAACGGGTTGAAATTCCAATCTCTGCCACGCGTCTCAAGCAGACTATGATGCAGATCAACCCAGCGTTCAATGAAATTCACTTTGGCTATAACCAGTTCAAGACGTGGTTGGAAGACTACAGTGACTCCGTGCAGCTATTCTCCAAAGGCTTGGAACTCTACGTCGCGCCAATGGAGTTTGATCCGCCAACTGAGTTTGCGCTGACGCCGTTCAAAACGACCAGCCGCAACCGCTATCCGCAACCGATTCAGATCCCGCGCGATATTGAACAGCAATATACGCAGATCTTTAGCCGCTTGAAGATGACCGCAACGGACTTCAACACCCGCCGCGATGTCTTGCGCGATATCTACCGTGAACTCAGCGCCAACCCCGGCGAACGCACCACGGATGAATTGCTCGAAATTCTGCGTGAACAGTACGAAAAACAAGGGCTCATCCGCAGCAAGACTACGCTGCGTCAAATTTGGCAAATGGGATTCCGCCAACGTGCCTATGACTACAAAGGCGAATATGCCTCCGTGCATGTGCCTGTTTGGCTGTCCGGCAATGTAGACAGCGAAGCAGACTTCGTGAAGATGGCAGAAAGTGGCTTTGTATTTGCGGTGATCCACGCGGGGTTACGCGTCAACAAGTCTAATCTGGCAAACATTCTGATTGGTGACAGCGCCCAGACTGACTACATCGATACGCTGCTGGACGACCTCGAAACGCGCGGCTTGGTCGAACGCGATGGCGACCGCTATGTGATGGCCGGGCAAGACTCAGTGCCATTGATGGAAGAAGAATCGCTCTTGCCAATCATCAAAGACATTGAAGAACTGGACATTCCAGACAATCAAGAAGTGTCACCTGCTGCCGCCCGCAATATGGCCCGCACCGCGATGGTACAACGCTCGCAAGACTTTGCAGCCGCAGCACACAACTCACTGTTGGCGTGCAAGATTCAATGGGAAGCAGTCGCTGGCAATATGGATGGCGCGAGCCTAGAAGACCTGCGCTGGTATATGGCGTCTTATGCCTCCGTAAAAGCTGGGGAGCGTTCGCAAGTGCATCGTGACTATGCTGGCTCACGCCCATACTACCTCGCGTTCTTCTCGCTCGTCACCGAAGACGATCCACTCTGGACGCGCATGCGCGGCTTGGTCAATCCGATGCTGTCCTACTTCTGGGCTAACATTGGCCGCGAATACGGCGTCACTGTGGCGGGCAAGCAAACCCCAGCCCAAACCGCGATGTTTGCCGCAACGCACAGCAACAAAGACCTGCGTTATCAGTGGGCCGAAACCACGCAAGCGCTGGCTCGTGTCAATCCAATGCTGGTCAGTCGTGTCGCCAACCAACTGCGCCTCACCCGCACCGACTCGCCCGACTACGAACGCGTCGCCCGCCAGTTGGAAACGATGTTGAATCAATAACAATGCAC
>JAHDIM010000392.1 GCA_020630805.1 Anaerolineales bacterium | reverse complement strand
ACACTCGTCAAAGTCTACAAGGATATTACCTGCAACATTGCCGTGTCATTCAGAGCACGAACGCGTTGGCGATGGAGTATTTCAGTTGATTGCGTGCGAAGAATCTGGACTTTGAATTCATAGAAAATTTTTGGATCTTAGCTCAGATGGTTCGCACTGCTAGCATTGCGTTAACCGATGACCAACTCGTTCGTGCTCTCCATGACACGACGAAGAGAACGGTTAAATACCTAATTCCCCAAATCTTCAGGCAAGATCAGGTTCAGTAGAACGCCCACGATGCCAGCCAAGGCAATTCCTTCTAAAGAGAAGTTCTGCCCAAACTGAAGCTTCATTCCGCCAATTCCAAATACCAGAATAATCGCGACGATGATCAGGTTACGTGTGTTCAGCAAATCGGTTTTCGCGCGGATCATGCTATTCATGCCGACGGACATAATTGACCCAAAGAGCAAGATCAGAATGCCACCCATCACCGGGGCAGGGATAGTTTGCAGAAATGCACCGAGTTTGCCGATGAAAGACAGCACAATGGCGAAGATTGCCGCCCATGTCATGATGGCCGGATTGAATGCTTTGGTCAGCGTGACCGCACCCGTAACTTCAGAGTACGTCGTGTTTGGCGGCCCACCAAAGAGGGCAGCGACCATTGTTGCAATCCCATCGCCCAACATCGTCCGATCCACGCCAGGGTCTTCTAAATAGTCTTTCCCCGTCACGCTACTGATTGCTAGAACATCGCCAAAGTGCTCAATCGCTGGCGCAATTGCAACCGGCAAAATTGCAATGATCGCTGGCCAAGACCAGGTTGGCATTGTGAATGACGGAACAGCCACCCAGGCTGCGTTTGTAACCGGCGAGAAATCAACCCAACCCAGTACTAAGGCCACTAGGTAACCAATGACAATCCCCATCAAAATCGGAATGAGGCGCATGGTGCCTTTCCCCCACAATGAGACGACGATGGTTGTTCCTAGCGCAATGGTGGCGATGAGAATGGCCGTCCAAGAGTAGGTGCCATCAGGCCCACTGGTTGCCATCCCCACCGCAACTGGCGCGAGCGATAACCCAATGATCATGATGATTGGCCCGGTCACAATTGGTGGTAGCAAACGCAGCATAAACTGCGAGCCGAAGGTACGAATCAGCAGGCTGAGGATCACGTAGAAGACACCGGCTGCCGCGAGGCCAGACAACGTTGCTGCAAGCCCCCAAGCTTCAATACCACCTATGATCGGTGCGATAAACGCGAATGAAGACGCTAAGAAGACAGGCACGCGTCCACGTGTTAGCACTTGGAATATCAATGTCCCGATGCCGGCTGTGAACAACGCAACACTTGGATCAAGCCCGGCCAAAATCGGTACAAGCACAAGTGCGCCAAAGGCGACGAACAGCATTTGCCCGCCAAGTAAGGCATCTTTTACGCGAAAGTTATACTGCGTTGAGGTAACAACAGGATCTAGTTGACTCGCCATTTTTCTCTCCCTATGTGGTTGTTGGTTACTGAGGTGAAGTGTGTGTTGTGGGTAGTAACCCGCGCGAGAAGGTTTAGTAGCGGAGATGGGAGGCTAGCCGCGAAGTTCTGCTGAGTCTGCCGAAGTCCAAGCGCTAATGAACGCGGATTTCTTATAGGATTACATTCAATAACATAATCCTCTGAGTAGTGACATGGCTAGCCATGTCACTACTCATTGTTTTTACTACAGCACGTGCGAGAACGGCATCTCGGCTGCGCCTTTCATGCCGTCGCGGATCATGGGGATGAAAGATTTGAAATCTTTACGGATTGGGTTGCCGTGACTTGGGGCAAGAATGCGCACGTCATATTGAGCAAAGAGCTTGTCTACCGCTTCGCAGAGTTCTTCGCCGTCGCACCACGCGAGCCATGGGAACTGATACCACGCATTGACCTTGATGTCCTCGACTAAGGTTTTTTCGTCGTAGCCAGTTGCCAGCATTTCATCCATAAATTGGAAGCAGTGGCACAAGTCTGGCTCATGCAGATTGTGCGCCCAGTCCGCCGTGAACATAAAGCCAGTATTACGTTCGTACAGCCATTGTGACAGGCCATGGTCCACAAAGAGCGCATCGACCATTTCTACGGTGTGTTCACCCAGTTCGAAGGTGTCACCCGGCGCAACCGTCAGCGCGTTTTCGAGACCATGTAGGTCATAGTTTTCGCCGCCAGCGACGGTGACAACTTGTGCATCATTCCAAATGCGCTTGAGCGCCCCAGTATTGCCAGCATGCGGCAACTCCACGTGACTGATCCAGATGTAGTCTAGGTCACGGCCAGCGAGGCAGAACTGCACGGCGTCTAAAAAAGCAGTTTGTTGCTTGGGGCCGCAGGTATCAATCAGCAGCGACTTTTCATCGACGATGAGAAAGGCTGAGAACGGATAGTCCACAATGCGCCCGCCGGCGTAGTCTTCCGCATTGGGCAATAGCGCAAAGTATTCTTTGTAGTAATCCTTAGCCAGATCACCAAGGCAATGCGTCAACCAGAAGATGTTCGGCGTAATGGCGCGAACGGCAACGCGCTCAAGGCCTTCACCAAAGACGCGGGCTTGTTTGAGAGTGTCAGTTGGTTTCATAGATTGTTGGTTGGCTGGTTTGTTAGTTGGCTGGTTGGTTGGTTCTTGTCTTGGATTATCCCGACTTACTACCCAACTAGCAAACATACAAACTCCTTTACTGATAACTCCGCTTTACGGTTCCTAGTGCCGCAATCAAGCGATCCAAATGGATATCAATATCACCGCGAATGGCATTGCCATGGATCGGTGCGATGACTTGGACATTGCGCTTGGTGAACATTTTGCGTAAGTCTACAGCGAGACGTTCTGGGCTAATCCACTGTAAGAAGCGAAAAGCGATTTTGTGATATTGCGCAAAGGCAGTTTCGGTCACGCCATCTTCGGCAGAGGCAGCAATTGTTGTGATGTCGGCCTCAGCATTGAAATAGCCAAAGCCATCGCCTGTGAAGAGTGCTCCGGTGCGTGGATCGTGGATCCAGTGTGAGCCAGGCTGGTCTTTGAGCAGCGCATCGACAAATTCAATGGTGCGGGTTGGGAATTCGATCTTAGTTCCCGGCACCACTTGGGTAATCTGCTCCAATGGCAAGACGGGCAGTACTTCAATGTACGGCAGCATCACATTGGACACAATCACTTTGATGTCCGGCCATTTTTCAGCCACGGCGGCAATGTTTCCTGCATGGGGTAACTCAGAGTGCGTCAAGAAAAGATATTCCGGCACAGCGTCACCCAGCAATTCGTTCAACTGCGCCATCACTGACTCGCGGTGAATATGAGAGCCGCAATCGATGAGAATCGGGTTGCCGTCGTTGAGCATGACATAAGTCAGAATGGCTTCAAAGCCATATTCGTTTTGGACATGCTCACCAATTTGGTAGAGGTCGTCGGTTATGTGTTGGATCATAAGTTCCTTCGGTCAGCAGTCAGCGGTCAGCAGTCAGCGGTCAGCGGTCAATTGACTGATTTTAGATCTAACCTGCGTACGCTGGCCTTACGCAAGCTGAAAGCTGAT
>JAHDIM010000391.1 GCA_020630805.1 Anaerolineales bacterium | reverse complement strand
GCCAATAATGACGACCTTTGCAGTTTTTGGTGCAGTTGTCATAGAGAATTACTCCAGTTAAAACGCGGATAAGGAAGAACGCGGATTTGGATAAGGATGATAGATAGACCCGGCTCTGATAGATTTATACACGGATGGGAAGGAACACGGATATTGTTATATTGTGCTCGTCCCAACCATTTGAACGTTATGCCGTCCAAAATTTATAACGAGACCGATATCCAAATGCAGAGCTTTTAGATATGATCGGGTTTTCAAAAAATCAAATGTTGCTGGCGCGGAAACATTTGACGTTACAAGCACCAAAATTTGATTATCAATTAGCAAATGCGAAATAGGCTGACTACCAAATGAAACCTCATTCCAAACGACTGGAACCTCTACATCGCGGTTGCAATCTAAGCCAATAAACTTACATTCGGTTGCAATTAAGTCGCGATAAACAGTTTGCGGAAAGCCTATTCCATATGTCTGCACAATTGAAAACATAGCTTGACGGACAAGGCGTAACAACGGTTTATTGTTTGCATTGACCTGCGCCTTCAGATGCTCGTAATCCTCATGAATCTCCACGGATTTGTCATGAAATACCATTCGCTTTAGCCCAACTTTTGAATGTGCAAAATTCACAAGTAAGCCCAAATCTTTTCCAAAAATCTTCAAATATTGCAACAGTTGAGCTTCATTTATCGCTGGGAACTGTTTCCCTTTGAATTCTGAATTGACCTTGAGTTCAAGAATAATCTTGTCATTGATAATAAGATCCGGCTCAAACGTATAGATACCAACACCACGATGCTCAAGTTGCCTTCGCGGCTTATGCTGAACATCGATGTCATTTACTCGTAACGTATGCAGTAATGCTTGGTGATAAATTTCCTCCGACCATCCAGCGCCCATAGAGTTGCGCACCTCAAAAAGAAACCCAATTAACCGTTCAGTCTCCTTCTCATGCAGCAATTCCATCCAAAAAATCCGTGTTATCTTCCGTATCCGTGTACCTAATAAACAGCGACCGGCTCACCCAACACAGCTTCATTGATTTCAATGCCGAGCCCCGGACGATCTGACACTGTCGCACGACCGTCGGCTTTGGTGTAGCCGCCTGTCGCCGTAATGACTGAATGATGTTGGCTACAATCCCACGTGGCGCGGTCGAATTCGACGGGCGTCGAGAGTGCCAAATGCACCACCGCCGTGTCAGAAATCGCGCTGCCGCCCGTGTCTTCTACATTGATTTTCAAGCCAGTTGAGACACAGAAATCACGCATTTGCTTGGCCTTTGTGAGGCCACCCACACGCCCAATCTTCAGCCCAATCGCCTGCGCAACGTTGTAACGCTGAATCAAGACCAGATCTTCAAAGGTCTTCAAGCTTTCATCGACAATGATGTTGTGATGCGTCAACTCACGCACCTGCCGCATCTGATCGATGGTTTCACACGGTTGCTCAAAGAACGCGCGTTTATCCGTTGTGGAATTCATCACCGTGATCGCTTCACTTGGCAGCCAAGCCCGATTTACGTCAAAGGTGATCACATCACCCGGCGGTGAATCTTCCAGCAGCATATTGATCCGTTCGATATCAGTATCGACATCAGAGCCGCCAACCTTAGCTGAATGGATCTTGTAACCGCGTTCGCGATAGTGCCGCACGTTGTCGACCATGCCTTGCGGTGTATCAGTTGAAACCGAGCTGTGCAACGGCACATCGTCTTGATACTTGCCACCTAGCAAACTGTAGAGCGGCAACCCCGTATGTTTCCCAAGAATGTCCCAGCAGGCCATATCCAACGGCGATTTGATGTACGGATGCCCCGGCAGCGCAATATCCATCGTGCGGTTGATTTGATCTAAGTGCAGCGGATTTTGGCCGAGTAACGCGGGTGCTAAGACTTCCATCCCAGCCCGAATGCCCTGTCCAAACGCAGGCAAATAGGTCACGCCCCACGGACAACCTTCGCCCCAGCCGGTAATCCCAGCGTCAGTGTCGATGGCCACAATGGTGCTATCTAGCTTTTCAAATTTCAGCCGACCACCCGACAACCAGTAAGGGTTGTTCAGCGGTAAATCAACTTGGTAAACGCGAATGCCTGTAATCTTCATCTTTTTCATACACGGATGGGGAGATAACACAGATATTTTGTATTTGCTTATCCGTGTTATCTTCCGTATCCGTGTATCCCTATCTCACTTAGCTATAAGTCGCTATTGGGTCTCCCATCACATCTAACCTAGGCGTGATGCCAAGGCCCGGTGCAGTTGGCGCTTGGACGGTGCCATTGCTGATTGGGAAATCCCCATCAGCGGTGGTCACAGCCACCATGTCGCGTGACTCGAGTACACAGCGCAGGTATTTTTCTGGCACGGTCTGTCCCAGATGCACAATGGCTGCAAAAGCGATATCAGAACCAGTAGTTTCTTGCACGCTCATCGTGTAGCCCGCTGCGATGCAGATGTCGCGCTGGCGACGACCTTTAGTCAAGCCGCCATTCTTCGAAATCTTTAGACCAATGCCATCTGCGGCGTCTTCCGCAATCAGTTGGATCACGGCTTCGTCACTGTCGGCCAGTTCATCCCACAAGATCGGAATGTCTGTCCGCGCTTTGAGTGACTTACACTCGCGCCATGTGGCACAAGGCGCTTCGAGCACAAAGTCCAAGCCGTCTGGCAGCAAGCGGATCATGCGCAGGGCGCTTTCCACGGTCATGCCACCGTTGGCATCGACTAAGAAGAATTCGCCCGGCTGTTTATCGGCCATGGCACCCGCTAGTCGCGCGGCGTCTAATGCCGGATCATCGCCCACTTTGAGTGAGTGCGCGGTATAACCTTTGGCCCGATGGTCAGACACACGCTGGCGCATTTCTTCGGGCGTGCCCGTGTAAATCGATGAAATGATCGGCAGCGCAACGTCAGTGCGCCCACCCAGCAAATCACAAACCGGCATGCCAACGGACTTTCCAAACGCGTCCCAACAGGCCACATCGATCGGCGTCTTGGCATGGTTATGGCCCACCAAGGCGTTATCCATTGCTTCGTTGATGCGGTCCACATGGCGCGGGTCAAGCCCAATCAGATGCGGCGCAATTTCGGCAATGCCAGCCCTTGCACCCAGTGCATGCGCTGCAATGTAAGTGGAACCAAACGGCGTACTCTCACCCCAGCCATCGATGCCAGCATCGGTTTCAATCTGTACAAACGTCGCATCAAAACTGCGATACTCGCGGCCACCAGACAAGGTGTAAACGCCGCCAGAGTATGGCAAATCGACTTGGTAAACGTTTATTTGAGTAATCTTCATCTTTTACACGGATGGGAGGATGACACGGCTATTTATTGGTTTCCCATCCGTGTTATCTTCCGTATCCGTGTATTTCTCTTATTGCGGCGGAATGATGACTAGACTGCCGATGTGCTGTTTTTTCAAGAAGTCTTCCTGTGCTTGATGAATTTCATCGAGCGGATAGGTCTTTGCCAGCAGCGGGCGAAATTCGTTGTTTTCAATGTAGCTGACGACGTTTTGGAACACGTGCAACTCATTGACTGTCGACCCAATCAGCGTCCA
>JAHDIM010000044.1 GCA_020630805.1 Anaerolineales bacterium | reverse complement strand
GTGGTGATAACTGGAAAAATTGGTATTATCCGGCGCTCGCCCGCGACTGGTAAATTTTACCCAAAACGCGCATAGAGTTCAGGCAATATCTGCGCCAGATTGGCATATTCTTGGGCACAATGCATGGCCATGACGTACCCAGTTTTGTCAGGCATCAGACGCAAGCGTGCAAACCGCGTATTGGCGATTTTTCCTAAGAGCTTGCTGCCAAGAAATGGCAAAAATATTATGTCATTGCCCATCCAAAAGCGGCTGCGCATTGTTAATCCATTCTCTGTGCGCTGAACCACATGACACATCTGCACAACTTGCTTAGCGCGATTAGATTTGGACCCAACCAAACCACAAATGACAGTTTCAACGCCAGCGTTTTCAAATCTAGAGGTATCAAACCCGAACTCTGCCGGCGGTAAAAAGTGGATTGAAATCTCTTCTTTGCCAATGCCAATATCCTCGATTGGATGATGCGTGGTGTGCCAATGCGGTAGATCTCCTGGCTGTTTGTTTGGATTGTCTTCAAAACTGATTCCAAAGTGTGTTTCGGGAAACCAAATCCGATAGCGCAATGACTCTTTGGGATGCCAGTCAAACCACCAGTTGATCATCTTTGCTGTGAGCTTGGGCATTGGTGTCTGTACTGCGACGAAGAAACTGCCGTTTGGCATGCGGCAGTGCCCAATTTCCATTGGCAGATCATCCGCTTTCAACATGTCGTTGAGGCTTTTAAACAGCAGCGCGTCAGCTGGATCGTGATCACTATTGATACGGTCTAATGTTGACTGCGCGACAGTCGCAGACGGGCGGTCGTAGAAGTCCGCATAAGGGAGTTGTTTATCAGCAGGCGTGAGTGGAAGTTTTTGCATTAGGTAATAGTGACGCTTTGAACTCCCCAATAGGGTGGTTTGGTGCCTATCCATTCCCGTTGCAGAGATTTGGGAATGGCGCGTTTTTACATAGGCGCTTTATTCGGTGGCTTTTTAACATAAAACGCGCCCAATTTGGACGCGTTTTTATATCCTTATAGCACCCCAGGTAGGAATCGAACCCACGACCGTCAGCTTAGAAGGCTGCTGCTCTATCCCCTGAGCTACTGGGGCAGGAGATGCTTCAATTATATAGTGCTTTGACTACTTGTTGTATGGGCGCATGCCGTTGTAAATGCGGCGGCCGCCAATGGTGCGCAAAATAGTGGCAGCTTGGTTTGGTTTACCAATCGCTTCGGCCAGTTCAGTAATTGTCAGCGGTTGGTTACCGTTCGCCAAGAATGACTTGAACAGCGCATCGACAAGAGATGAGTTCGCTGTAATGAAATCATCTCGGGTGGCGCAGTGGGTGCGGACCATGTAATAGGCTTTGCTAACCCGCGTAACTTCGCCAGACTCAGGGTCAATCATATCTACTTCAATTTTGGCGTCTTCAATGCTTTCTAGCTCAATGCCATATTGCATGCAAATTTCACGCATAAACACTTGTAGGTCTTTGCCTTGCTCTTTCCACCAGCTAATGTCAATGTGAAAGGGCGTGTCTTGCGTAATACGCTGAAAACGGCGCGATGCCATCGGAGGAACGCTTGGGGTTGTCATAAATTATTCCTCCAGCTTGTCTGGGTTATAGCGCCAGTAACTGTCGCCAACGTGTTCAAAGTATGGCCGTTCCATCAACTCAGCAAAGAGCGGGTGGGCGGGGGTCCGGCGTAGCATATTGACAGCACTATACAACGTCATGGCATGTACTGTGCCTTGGGCGTTCATTTGCACCAGTGCGCGGAATACGTCGAGTACAACCAAGCGGTAAGGGCGTTTTTGTTCCTGGTAGCGCTTGGCAATTTCAAGAATTTCGGCTTCGTTTGGTGTTGCAATCACCAATTCGTCCATGCAGCGCACGCTCATACGTTGGCGTTCGTTTTCTAGGCGTAAACGGTTGTCCCTGCTGCGCGCAGTTGGGACATATTCAGACCCGGTTTTTCGCTTCGCCACAGTAATAATGGTCTCGCCTGGATTTTTTCCGTGGCCAATTGTGACAAATCCGCCAGCTTGCATGCCATATTTTTCGTATAGGGGAGCCAAACCGTAGATGTAGCGCTTTTCACGGACCACCCATGCTTCGTGTTTATCACCTGAGTTCCCATCCACAATCGTAAAGCGGATACGCGGTGACACGCGCGATGTCGGGAAGAAGTGCGCGATGTTGCGTGACAGTGGCAGCGTGCCAGAGATGTAGTGATGGAATGTCACTGGGACACGCAGCTTTTCAGTCAACACTTCTGGATCTTCAATGTAATCCAGTTCGTCTGCCAGTTCGTCGACTACGTTTTCGAGGTGATCGGTCAATTCCGTGTCGTCGAACATCTCTGCTTCGTGACGGAAAATCAGCGCCGATGGCGTTTGAATGACAGGCTCTGGTTCCATGCGGTGCAGATACCAAAGGACTTCACCAGTCGGACCGACTTCGTCAAATCGGTCGTCGTTGTTAAGTGCGTAGTTAAGCGAGAACTCAAGCAGTTCAGGATCGCCCGTTGGCATGTCAATGTGCGGGATAAGTTCGTCGGTTTTTAGTGGCCCACCGCCGCTCATATCAAGCACGGCTTCGGCCAAGTGCAAGTTCCCAATGTTAGTTTGAACTAGCAGTTCGCGTGCAAACCATTGGCGTTTGATTCGTAAGAATTCTTCTGATTCACCCAACTGAGCTTCAAGGGCGCGGCGCAACGGACGTCCATATTCTTCCAGCAGCGCTTCAGGGTCACTCAGGAACAGTTCGCTTTGCAACATTGCGCCAGCGTCGGTTTCGTTGAGTGCATGCTCTTCAATGCCTGTTGCAAATTGCTTGATATCTTCATCACCAAAATCGACTTGAATGATGTCAAAACTTTCGCGGTCTGGGTTAGAGCCGCTGGTAATATCAACAATTTTCCCGGCAGCAAACTCTAAGGCAGGGAAGACAACTTCTTGTCCCACGCTGTAGGTATCGCGGGGGTAATACACTGCGCCATCCCCTTGCAGGTTTGCTTGGAGTTTGTTCTTTTCAGCTTCAGAACGTTGAAAAATAACGGTTCGCAACAGTTCATCGATGCCAACCGGTTTTTCTTTTTCTAGAAGGTAGTTGTAGAGTGTTTCGAGGTCAGTTGAATCGAGTTGAAAACTCTCGACCCAACTCTGTTCAGGTGAGTTAGTGGACGTCACAAAGGCTTTTCTTCGCAGCTTTTCAGCCAGTACTATTGAAAATAGGGGCTAAAGAGCGCATTGGGATAATTTCGGTTTCAGCTATAAAGCTGAGACATTTTTACAATTTTGATACCAACATGCTACAGAAATAGCATACTGACAGGTAATTATAGGTGTTGCTGACAGTGCCTGTCAATAAAACTACAGTCATTGTGATGTCACAACTTGACGAATGAAGGTAAGCTTTAACTATGGAAAATGAAAACGCCCCAATTGAAATTTTTGATGCTGGTATTCCGATAGAACTTGGTGAGTTGCTTTCGAAACTGGCAGATGCAAACATTGCCATTACGACGGACGCAACGGATGGCAACAAAACGCTGGCGCAGCGGATTTTTGTTGCGGAAGTCGATGCGGATCGGGCTGGGGCAATTGTGCTGGACTACTTCGAAGCGCAAGGGGTTGAAACGGAAGACATGGCACCTGCGATCGCGCCAGATGACGATGCCCTAGTGGTGGTGTTTGAGACGGTCAATCCAGTTGATGTTGCATATGTAAAGTCAATTTTGCAAGATGCAGGCATTGAGGTGCGCGAGTCAAAGCAAGGCTGGGCGCAAGCATATGGACTGGCCTACGGTCCGGGTAGTGTGACGCAACTGCTGGTCTTAGGTTCAAAAGCTGCCGAAGCTGGGCGAATTATTGACGCCTATTCTCCCGAACTCGACTCTAGTTCTTCGATAGGTTGAGATTCCGTTCGTTCGGTTGTGACAATTGAATAATCGGTTTCCATCCACGAAAGCGGGTCTACTTGGTTGCCGCCAACCCAAATTTCCCAGTGCAAATGGTTGCCGGTGGAAAGTCCCGTTGATCCGAGCGTGCCCAGCGTTTGCCCTTGGGTAATTTCTTGACCGACTTCACTGGTAATTTCAAACAAGTGCCAGTACCCACTGTACACGCCCCAACCGTGATCAATAATCACGCTATTGCCGCGTACGTCTAGCGCTTCTGCCAACACGACAACCCCGTCTGCTGTTGCGGTGATAGGCGTCCCTAATCCGCCTGCAAAATCTAAACCACCGTGGAATGAGTTGAACGACTCACCGTTATACGTGCGTGCCACACCAAATGGGGTGGTAGTGCGTTCGCTTGCAAACTCCATTGGAAAGACAAAGTCGCCATCCCACAGGCGTGTAAAGCTGAAATCATCAGTGATTTCAATCAACTGCTGCCATTCTGTACTGAGGATCTCTGGGTCAAGCAAGACAGATTTTTCGGGTGGCAATTGAATCGATTGTTGCCCGCGCTGTCCTGAAAAGACGCGTAAGCGCGTCTCGAAGTTTGCGACGCGTCCGTTTTGATCTGTGGCTGTGATGCCAAATGGATAGACCCCTAGTTTTTGAAAGTTATAAATGCCGACTAGCGCTAAATGGGCTTCACCGTCTGTAGTGGTAATAAAGTTCAGCGTGTTCTCAGCCAAGACACCGGATAGCGTCTGTGCATTTTCAGTGGTGACGCGGACTGCAATGGGTTCGCCTTGGGTGACTTCAGTGGGTGTCACAACAATGTTGTCAAACGGCGGTGGAAAGCTATTGTCTGCATCCGGTGGAGCACTCATGCGCACTTGTTGCCCATGGAATGACAGTAAATTGAAGGGCCACTCATTGTACGTTTGTAAGCCAAACAACGGCTGGTCATATTCGATGGCTAAATTAGCAAGGGTATCGTTTTCACCAAGATGGAACGTGACTTCGTTTTGACGCCAGACGGGGATCTCTGCAATGTCAGTAATGGTTTCGGCGTCTTTTTCCACATACAGGAACGGCTGTCCCACATATACCATCTTCGGATTGACAATGCGGTTCAAGATGACCAGCGTTTCCATGTCAAGATCGAGCCGTAACGCTAAATTTTCCACAGTGTCGCCAGGACGCAGCGTGTAGTCGCGTAGCACGCCGCTGACACCGTTGAAGCCCGGAATTTTGATGCGCTGCCCAACAGAGATGAGCCCCGCGTTTTCAATATTATTGGCAGTTTGGATGTCGGCGACAGTTACATCAAATTGCAATGCAACGGCAGAGAGTGTGTCCCCAGGCTGAATTACATATTCAGGTAATTCAACGTCTTGCGCAATGCTAAGTGTAGGGCGTTGTAATCCAACGACCGTTAGCAAGCTAATGACAAATAAGAGACTACGGCGGAAGAGAGCAGGTGAAAGTGCCACGGCGCACCATTCTACTCGAAACTATTTTCTTGCGAAAAGGTAGACGTTGAAACGTCATCTTATTGAAACGGAATGCTAACTAGAATCAAAAATATGAGACGCCCTGAGTTTTACAAACTTTTGTGAAAACTCACCTGATTTCTCAGCGATACTCTTTGCTGAGCCTGCGAAGCATCCACCCGAGTCAATAAATTACAGAAATACGGTTTGAGCATTTGAGCAAAATTACTGTCAGATGCTCAACGTATTCTTTGGATTTCCCAAAATCCGGGTGGATACCTCGCAGGTTGTGACGTCGTCACCGCTACGCGAACGGCAAGGTAACACTGGGATACAGAAATAAAAAACAGGCTTCTCAAGTGAGAGGCCTGTTTTGTTTCAATCTAACCCGAAAATTCGGGATGATTCATGTCTATGTTCTAAGCGGCGTCTTTTGCTTTCAAGATCTTTTCAACGCTGCTGAGCAAATCTTGGGGGCCAAAGGGCTTGGTGACGTAATCATCCACCTTGGCAATGTGGAGTCCTAGGACTTTATCTATGCTTTGGGTTTTTGCCGTCACAATAATGACCGGAATGTCTTTTGTCTCGTCTTTTGACTTGAGCTGGTTATACACTTCCCAACCATCAATATCCGGCATCATCAAGTCAAGCAAGACTAGGTCAGGCTTGTGTTCATCAATGAGATCAAGGCCAGCGCGGCCACCATTTGCGCCAACTACTTTGTAATTACGACGCCCTAAAATCAATCGAACGAGTTCAATCATTTCAGGTTCATCTTCTATACAAATGACAATTTTTTCTTCTTCGGAAGACATTATTTTTAGGCCGATAACTTCAGAGATATGTAACGAATTATTAACCAAAGTGTACCACAGGCAATGGCAACAGCGTCAATAGAGCGCCGATTTTTACGCTAAAAATTGACCAGATTTCGTTCATTTCCAATGGTTTTCCAACAGTCGCTTTATAATACGCGTTGCTGCGCCTAACAACTGTTCCTGACCTTATTACTTGCAAGTTTATGACCAAACACACCGAAGTAGGTGACCTTATCCAACTACGCTCGCGACGTGGTGGCCATAAATTTGTGTTCGAATTACAAGCTGAAGGGCGTTTTGAAACGCATAAAGGCATTTTCAATTACGCTGAATTACTAAACTTGCCGTATGGTGCTGAAGTAAAGTCTCATTTGGGACGGTCTTTCTTTATTACGCGACCCACAACGGCAGAACTGATTGAAGGCTTGAAGCGCAATTCGCAGATCATGTACCCCAAAGATATTGGGATTACACTGCTGATGCTAGGTGTTGCGCCGGGGCAGACCATTATTGAAGCCGGAACTGGCAGTGGTGGGTTGACACTCGCGTTGGCGCAAGCGGTAGGTCCAACTGGCAAGATCCATAGCTATGATCGACGGTCAGAGGTGCAGTCATTGGCGCAGAAAAACTTGGCGCAATTCGGCCTAGCAGAGCGCGTTGCGTTTCATGCGGATGATATTGAAAACGGATTTGGGCAGACAAATGTAGATGCACTCTTTCTAGATGTGCCAAATCCGTGGGATTACTTGCCTCAAGCGCACTCTGCGTTGCTTGGTGGGGCGGTCTTGGGTAGCTTATTGCCCACCATGGCACAAGTCTTGGAACTATTAGGATGCGTGCATCGGCATGGATTTGCGTGGCCAGAGACAATTGAAGTGTTGTTGCGTCCCTATAAAACGGAACCGGCGGCAAACGTGCGTCCAGAAGATCGCATGGTAGCGCATACTGGCTATTTGACGTTTATGCGTGCAGTTCATTATCCAAAATCCGATGCTTGATTCAACTCATCACGCGTATATCGATCAGATCGAAGCTGCTTTGGTAGATGCGCCGCCAATTCTGGCTGTTGACTGGGAAACGACCCCAGCTGCAGTTCTCATGGCCTTGTACTTCAAAGCCGGTGAGTGGCACTTACTCTACACGAAGCGGACCACGACGCTGAGCAAACATAGTGGGCAAGTTGCATTCCCTGGTGGCAGGGTAGATCCTGAAGACGCAAGTAGGCAGGCGGCGGCACTTCGTGAAGCGCATGAAGAAATTGGGCTTGATCCAGCAGATGTGCGCATTATTGGGACGCTTGGCGAAATGTGGACCATTACAAATTACACGGTGTTGCCGGTTGTTGGGGTAATTCCACATCCATATACGTTTGTGCCGAGTCCGGCTGAAGTCGATGCGATTTTTGACGCGCCGCTGTCTTGGCTGGCGGATCTAAATAATATTGAAGCGCAAATGCGGCATATTCCAATGTTTAAGGAGAAGCATCCGGTACATTCTTTTTCGCCCAGGCAGGGGCATACCATTTGGGGCGCAACAGCAGCCATGACGGTTGCGTTTCTGGTTCAAATTGGAATGCTAAAGGAAGTGCCGCAGAAAACGATCACACCTTAAACTAAAAAGCCCGGGAAGGTGCCGGGCTATTTTTATGTGTTTGGAATGTAAGAGGTTAGCTTTTTAGGAAGTCAACGTGCAAGATATCGCCGCGGATCATATCGCGTTGAATTTCTTGAACGGTTGCCTGAACAGTCGCACCGTCTAATTCAATGTCATAGACAGCGTTCGCTGCTGTGCGGTTCAGCACCAATGATGTTGCATGCAGTGGGAATTGCACTGCGGTTGCTGCTTCGCCTTTGCCATAGATGACGGCTGGGAGCAAGTCATTTTGGCGCAACTTGCTTAGACCTTTGCCTAGTGTTTCTCGTTTTTCCGCGTTTAGTACTGCGTTTGCCATTTTTTTCACCTTCTTATTAGCATGCCTTGTGTTTTTTGTTGGCATACTATTTCAAATTTTATTCTTCTGACTGCATGTAAATGCAGAGCAGACGACTTTTCTTTATAGTCGATTTTTAGCCGTCAAATTCTAGTGTTGTGCTCTAGTTTCGTCAAGCTCTATTTCAAGTCAACTATACATCAAGTTGACCATTTATCTTATGGTTCATTCACACAAATGCAATTAGAATTGCGAGACCTTGCTCGACTGTCAATCACACTGCTGGCCGCGCTAATATTTGTAGGGTGTCAAGGCTTACCTTCGCTCGCGCCTGAGTCAGTGGAGTCGGTAACTCAATATCAAATTTCACTGACTGTGGATGGCGAAACGCGTTCAGTGGTTAGCGAAGGCCGTGTTGTGCGTGACGTGTTACGCGAACAAGGCATTGAGCTAGCGTTGCTAGACCGCATCACGCCGGGGGAGTTTACACCTTTAGCGGACGGTCTTGCGATTGGAATTGTGCGTGTGCAAGAAGTCATTGAGATTGAAGAAGTTGAAATTGCCTTCGAGAAACAGTTGGTCCGCAATGAAGGGCTTGCTGAAGGTGAAACACGCTTATTGCAAACAGGGGTGGCGGGACGCGAAGAAGTCACATACAAGATTATTTTTGAAGACGGTCTAGAGGTTGGGCGGACCGTTACCCGTCGTGAACGTGTGCAGGACAGCGTGCCTGAAATTCAAATGGTAGGTATTCAGACCTCCATTACAGCGATTGATGTACCGGGCACCATGGCCTATCTGTCGGCAGGAAATGCATGGTTGGTCTCGGAGAATACAGGGGAACGGACACCTCTTACAACTTCAGGTGACTTAGACGGTCGTGTATTTTCACTATCTCGTAATGGGAAATATTTGCTTTATACAAAGACGACAGGAAACCCATTAGGCGACTTGGAAGACTTCAATACCCTATGGGTACTGAACACGCTGACGGCTCGCGCCGAACCAATTGAAATGAATGTTGTCAATGTGCTCTGGGCTGACTGGGCACCGGATCTTGAAAACACGATTGCTTACTCAACAGCGCAACCAACATTAGTCGCGCCAGGTTGGGATGCTGACAATAACTTACGCCTACGCGCTTTTTCTGCCGATGGCCTACTGTCTGATGAAGCCGAACTTGTCGCAAGCGATGGGGAAAATCCCAGTACGGTCTATGGCACGCGTTACATGTTCTCTAACAACGGGCAATATCTGGCGTTTTCCAATGCCACTCAGGTGGGTTGGGTTTTGCGCCCAGATTTGACCAACGTGTTAACGCTTGAAGATCCAACAGATGTGGATGATGACGCTGAGACAGACGATGACGAACTTCCAGCAGATCCACCGGAACCAATTGATCCGATTATTGTTTCTGTTCCTAGTGAAAAAGTTGTTTTACAAACCTTCGCCGCCTATGACACCAAAAGCGATTGGAGTTGGATTCCGGACGTGAGTTGGTCTAGCAATAATCAATTTATTTATACTGTCAATCATGGGGCGCCAGTGGGGTTAGAGACCATTACCGAAAGCCAAGTGTTTGATGTCATGGCTGTTTCAACTACGTCTGACGCGCGCATTTCCTTCGTCTCACAAAGCGGCATGTGGGCAGCGCCCAATCCATCACCCAGCGGCGAGACAATTGCTTACCTCCAAGCGATGCGTCCATTAGAAAGTATCACGAGCCGGTATCGGTTAGTTTTTGTTGATCGCGATGGGAGTAACCCGGAAATCATCTTCCCAGCAGAAGGTCAACCCGGCCTTACTGCGCAGCCGATTATATGGTCACCGAATGGACAATTTGTCTCACTTATTTATGCAGGCGATTTGTGGGTGTTGGATGTTGCTACAAATCAAGCGCAGCCCATTACTGCTGACGGGCAAACGACAATTGTGAGTTGGTCGAATTAATGACACGGCGACGGATTGCTTACTTGAGTTTTGTCATTGCTGTGCTAGCGATTGCCGGTGCGGTTAGTGTTTGGCATCAACAACAGCGTTTGAACCGTGGTAATCAGGTTCCGGTGGCTGGCCAGCAGGGGCGCCCATATTCAATTTTTGGAATCAATACCGAATTATTTGGTGCGTCTGACCTAGAGATTGATGATGCTTTTCAAATCATTCAGTCTCTAGGCTTTACGTGGGTGCGGCAGCCCATGAGCTGGGCCGCCTTGGAGCCAGCACCCGGTGAGTTTGATTGGGCTCTGGCCGATCAATTTTTTGATCACGCCGCAAACTACCCGCTGAACATCCTCATTGTTTTAGAAGACAGCCCAACTTGGGCGGCGGACCATTTGACTGCACCGCCGCAAGATGTCGCTGACTTTGAACGCTTTGCTGCCGCATTTGCAGCGCGCTATGGCACGCAAGTCGCTGCCTTTCAGATTTGGGATGAGCCAAATTTAGAGGCAGGCTGGGGCAACCAGAACCCAAGCGCCATTGAATACACGCAACTCCTGCGTGCTGGGTATCTCGGCGTCAAACAACACGTTCCGGACGTACCTGTGTTACTTGCAGGTTTGGCACCAAACGTGGAGCGCGGCCCTAAAAACTACAGCGATATTCTGTATCTGGACAAACTATATAACGCTGGCGCAGCAGAGTACTTTGACGCCGTGGCAGCAAAACCATATGGATTTGACACTGGACCAGATGACCGCCGTGTCGATCCGAATTTGTTGAATTTCTCGCGTCCGGTCTTACTACGAGATGTCATGTTGGAGCACGGCGACGGCCAAAAGCTAATATGGGGCGTCAATTTCGGGTGGAACAGTTTGCCTGATGACTGGAGTGGATCACCCTCAATATGGGGGGCAAGCTCACCAGAGGAACAAGCCCAACGTATTGTTGGCGCTTATGATCGGGTTCGCAAAGAATGGGCTTGGTCCGGTGTTCTGTTTTTGGAAACCTATCAACCTAATGCTGCATTAGATGACCCGCGCTGGGGGTTTGCGCTGGTTGCGCCTAACGGTGACTATGCCAAAACCGCGCGTGCCATTCGCATCTACCTCGATACCACAGCGGCGTCAGCAGATTTTGCAAACCTGACCGGCGTTGCAGATCACTTGGCCTACTCCGGCATTGTGCCTGCGGATTCCTCTATCATCAAATATGAAGGGGACTGGAAACTTAGCGACTTAGGTGGCGATGTTCCAGCATCTGGCGAAGGTGACTTATTACTGCCGTTCTATGGGACAGACATTGGCGTGGTCTTACGCCGTGACAATTACCGTGGCTATTTATATGTGACGATTGATGGCCAACCTGCGCCCAACTTGCCGCTTGACAATGAAGGCCGCGCCTATGTCGTGATGACAAGCGGTGACTACTTGCCTTCGACCGAGTTAGTCTGGTTGGGGCAAGGGCTTACCCCAGGGCCACATCTGTTGGAAATACACGCCGAACGTAGCTGGCGACAGTTTGCAATTGTCGCGTTCGAAATCTTGAATTCGCCGGTTGAAAGCAGCACTATCCCGCCCATTGCGCGCCTGTTAGGTCTCATTGGGCTGGCAAGTTTGGTCTTGTTTGTTCAGCAATCTTGGGGACAAGACATTCTTGCACCGTTCCGACGCTTGTTCCAGAAACTAAGTGATCGCTTGCAGTTTTTCACCGCAGGCAGTGTGACAGCGGTGATGTGGCTTAGTGCGTGGTTAGCTTGGGGAGAAAGCCTGACGCAAGTGGTTCGGCGCTATGGTGACACTTGGCCGTTGATCCTCACTGCTGTGACAGCGGGCGTTTTCTACTTATCTACTTGGGTTTGGCTGACAGCGCTTAGTGTCTTCGTGTTGTTTGTCATTTTGTATCTCCGGCCAGATTTTATTGTGCCGCTTGTCGCGGTCCTAGCGCCGTTCTATCTGATTCCTCGCCCACTATTTGACCGTCTATTCTCGCTGGTTGAACTGGTGACGCTGCTTGGCACGGTTGCTGTTGCGCTGCATGTATTGGCGTACTGGCGTGAAAACCGATTTCGATTGCGCCGGCCAACGCTTATTTGGCTAGATTGGCTGGTCTTGGCTTTTGTCCTTACCGCTGCAATTTCAGCAGCGTTTGCGGAACGCCAGAACTTGGCAATTACTGAACTGCGGATGATGGTCATTGAGCCAGTGCTCTTGTATTTCATTATTCGGATGGTCAACTTTGATCGTAAAGCATTGCAGCGGGTGATTTTGTTGTGGTTGCTTGGCGCTCTGATTGTGGCGGTGATCGGAATTTATCATCGGGCCACTGGGACGAATCTCATTCAGGTTGGCGGTGGCGTTGCGCGGGTGCGAAGTATTTATGGGTCGCCCAATAATGTCGGCTTGTATCTTGGTCGCCTCTATCCAATAGCGCTGGCGCTGGGTCTAATTTTGAAGGATCGGACGCGTTGGCTCTACTTGGGTGCAGCGGGCATTTTGTTGTTTACGATTTTGCTTAGTATTTCGCGCGGTGCTATTTTGCTGGGCATTCCCGCTGCAACAGCGGTTGTTATCTTGCTCTGGCAAGGGAAGCGGGCGCGGCGCATTCTGTTCGGATTGGGTGTGCTGGGACTACTCGCGCTGATTCCGATTAGTCGGTTGCCACGTTTTGCCGACCTCTTGAATCGGGCATCAGGACCGACTTTCTTCCGCCTCAATTTGTGGCGTAGTACGTTACAAATGATCCGTGAAAACCCGTGGACTGGCGTGGGGTTAGATAACTTCTTGTATGCGTATCGGGGGCGTTATATTGCGCCAGCCGCATGGCAAGACCCTGATCTGAGTCATGCCCACAATTGGGTCTTAGATTTTGCATCTCGCATTGGGATTCCTGGCCTGCTTGTCGTGTTACTTCTCTTGGGTGTGGTTGTCTTTATGTTGTGGAGGGGTGTTCATACCAGCCAGTCGCTTTATCAGCGCGCCATCCTTATTGGGTTGTTAGGCTCATTGGCTGACTTTGCCGGTCATGGCTTGGTTGATGCATCCTACTGGTTTGTTGATCTTGCTTTTGCATTTATGCTCACTATAGGACTCAGTTGGCTCTTCACAACTGACTATCCGGCGGATGATACAATTTCGAAAAAAACGGCTGTGCTTCGGTTTGCTCCGGATCGCACAGACCCATCCTAAAAAATAGCTGCTCAGCAGAGTGTGAAAAGTTCAACTTTTGCGCTTACTTATTACTGTGATGAATACCTGAAACGTTGAACTTTTGAGTATTCGGGGCTTTTGCTGAGTAATTACCTAAAAAATTTTCAAAAAGGAATTTTTATGCGCGTTTTAATTACAGGTGGCGCTGGTTTTGTTGGCTCCCATTTATGTGAACGTTTTCTGGCCGATGGTCATCACGTGATTGCAATGGACAATCTGGTGACCGGTAGCATTGCAAACATTGAGCATTTGCTTGACCGTCCAGACTTTGAGTTTATTCACCACAATATCTATCACTACATCAATTTAGATGAACCTGTCGATGTTGTGATGAACTTTGCCTCGCCAGCAAGCCCTTCTAAAACTGCGCCAACTGGCTATTTGCAACTGCCAATTCAAACGCTCAAGGTTGGGTCAATTGGCACAATGAATGCACTGGGCGTTGCTAAGAAATATGGTGCCCGCTTCATGCAAGCGTCAACCTCCGAAGTCTATGGTGATCCACTTGAGCATCCTCAGCGTGAAACATACTGGGGCCATGTTGACCCGATTGGCGTCCGTTCTGTGTACGATGAAGCCAAGCGTTACGCCGAAGCTCTCACCATGGCCTACCACCGCGAACATGGTGTAGATACGCGTATTTTGCGCATTTTCAACACCTACGGTCCCCGCATGGATCTAAATGATGGCCGTGTGGTGCCAAACTTTATTAGTCAAGCGGTCCGTGGCGAACAACTTACGGTCTATGGTGACGGTCAGCAAACCCGCAGCTTCCAATACGTGTCAGATCTGATTGATGGCATTATGCTGCTGTTGGACTCTAATGAGAACTATCCGGTCAATATTGGTAACCCCAATGAAATTTCTATTTTAGATTTCGCGAAGGTCATTAATAAAGTTACCGGCAATGAGGCTGGTATTGTCATGAAAGACATGCGCACAGAAGGCGATCCACAGCGTCGTCGCCCAGACGTGTCAAAGGCCAAAGAAGTCCTTAATTGGGAACCAAGTGTGTCGCTCGAAGAAGGGCTTGGACACACCATTGAATATTTCAAATCCAAGATAAGTGAGTAGCACGTTGCTAAAAAGAAGACTGAGATTTCTTCGCATCAGGTGCTGCTTACGCTTATAAAAAATCGAATCAACTGCCAACGCGTTACCTGCGCGTAGCATGGCAGTTGATTTTTATTTAACGCGTTCTTATCAACTCCTTCTATAATCGAAGTTGTGCGTAATTTGTTGTCTCGCCGGTTACCAATTGCTTCCGCGCTACTGTTCATTAGCGTGCTTGTTGTGATTCTTGGTCAGCGCGGAACGCTCACCCCCGTTCGTAATGCATTTGGCACGGTGATGGCACCTTTCCAGACGTGGGGCGCTGGGATTTTCTATGCAATTCGCGGCGATGGATCTGAAGTAACTGGTGACCCAGAAATTGACCAACAGATTGCGGATCTTGAAGCCGAGGTTGAGAGGCTGCGCAACGAAAATGCAGAGCTCAAGGAAATTCAGGCTAAAGCCCGCATTCTTGAAGAACAGCTAGACTACGCAATTGAATATCCAGATCGTCAAGTAATTTTGGCCGATGTCATTGGGCGTGATCCAAGTCCGTTCCTCAATTTCTTGATTGTTAATAAAGGCCGGAACGACGGCGTGGAAGTGGGGCAGACGGTTGTGACGTCCAGCGGATTAGTGGGTGTAGTGCAAGAAGCACCGACGACTTACTCAAAGGTGTTGCTCATTACGGACCCTTCTATGCGGGTCAATGTACGCTTGCAAGACGCCCGTGCGGATGGCTTGCTGATTGGGCAAACCAATGAAATTCTGCGGTTGCAGTTTATCCAGCAGGAGTCTGACGCTGGCGCTGGCGAAGTTGTTGTGACCTCTGGCCTAGGGGCGAACTATCCGCCTGGTATTCCAGTTGGGACTGTTAGTTCAGTCCGGTTCCGCGAGTCAGACGTCTTTCGCGAAGCTGAGGTAAAGCCTTTTACTGATTTTGAGCGACTGGAAGTGGTACAAATTATTTCGAACTTCACACCGCTCGACATCAAAGATATTGATCAAGTAAATCAGTTGGTCAACGATTTGGGATCATAGATGCGCAGCTTACCGCTTGGCATCGTGGTATTGATGGTCGCAGGCGTGTTGCAATCTAGCATTGTGGCCCAGAGTGACTGGCGCTTAGGCGCTCCAGATTTAGTCTTGCTGGCCGTTCTGGCGTGGAACCTTGTCAGTCCTCGTAACGATGGGCTGGTCTGGGCTGCGCTTGGAGGCCTCATTTTAGACTCAATGTCGCAAGGCCCTTTTGGTGCCATGATGTTGGCGCTTGCTGTCGTGGCCGTTGTGGCAAGTTTTACTGAAGGGCGCTTGTTTTCCTCAAGCTTTGTCTTGCCACTCGTGGCAATTTTTGTGAGTACAGCGCTTTATCATGGCGTGTATTTGATTACGCTTGTAGCGACGGGAACATCGCTTTCAATTGGATCTGTGTTTACTCAGGTCTTTTCAAACGCAATTTTCTTGAACTTATTACTCGTTTTTCCGGTCTTTTGGGTAGCACGCCGCTTTAGCGTGTCCATTTGGCCTCCGGTGGTAGAAAACTAATATGAATCGCGGAAGTCCATACATTGAAGGCGCGCGCTTTTTTGTCTTCTACGTCATCCTCATTGGAACGCTGTTCATCTTTGGGCTGCGTCTGTTGCAACTCCAAGTTTTTGATTACACAGACTACGCAGCACAGGCAGACGAAAACCGGACCCGTGATATTTTGATCCCCGCCCCGCGCGGCGTTGTTTATGATCGCAACGGAATTCCGTTGGCCCAAAACGTTGAGCAGTTCAACGTCACTATCACGCCAGCATTGTTGCCGTTCGACAACGAAGTCCAAATTCAACAGATCTACAATTTTGTTTCTGAGATTACCGGTGTGCCCGTGCAAACACCACCGCTAGATGCTGGTGAAGCCCGCGGGAATGAAATTGGGATTGACTCACCGCCACCCGGCATTAAGAACCTAGTAGACCTACAAGACTCAATTGCGCCGTTTACGCCAGTGACAGTAGCCCCTGACGTTGACCGTGAGGTCGCGCTCGTCATTGGAGAACGCAGTCGTGAGTTGCCTGGTGTCAACATTGAAGTTTTTCCGGCACGCAGCTATCCAACTGGGCCGCTGACAGCGCACATCATTGGCTATACCGGGCCAATTCCACGCGAACAGCAAGATTTCTACGAGGCCCGTGGGTTTGACACCACGAAAGATCGGATTGGCTACGATGGCATTGAGTTCCAATTCCAAGAATTATTAGCGGGACGCCCAGGGAAACGGATTGTTGAGCAGGACGTTGCAGGGGCAGAGATTCGCACGATTGAAGTCGTAAACCCTATTCCTGGACAAAATATATATCTAACAATTGATATCCGTTTGCAGGCCGCAACAGAAGCAGCCGTCAAGCAAATTATTGAAACGGAAAATCGTGAGCGGGATGTCCGTGGTGCCAATCACATTACGAACGGTGTTGCTGTTGCCATGGATCCGCGTTCTGGTGAGATTTTGGCAATGGTCTCTTTGCCAGCGTATGACAATCAAGAGTTTGCGCGCTTCATTCCGCTAGATTATTACCTCGAACTAGCAGATCATCCGTACTTGCCACTCCTAAACCAAGCGATTTCAGGGGAACATCCACCCGGCTCGGTGTTTAAGATTGCGCTATCGGCTGGGGCGCTAAAAGAAGGGATTGTCACTGTGTTTGATGAAATCTTTGACCCCGGCAAAATTGTGATTCGCAATCAATATTTTCCGAATGACCCTGGTAAAACCCGTGAGGTGGTGTGTTGGAAACGGGACGGACACGGTGACGTTGACTTTTATACAGGGCTGTCTCAGTCATGTGATATTTGGTATTACGCAGTAGCTGGTGGGTATCGACAAGGCGGGGTTGATGTTGGTATCGACATCGAAGGTATTCATAAATACTCAACCATGATTGGCTACAACGAGTTGACTGGCGTCGAGCTTCCAGGTGAACGCAGTGGCCTCATTCCAGATCGGGATTGGAAGCGGCTCAACCTTGGTGAAAACTGGTCAACTGGTGACACCTATATTCACTCCATTGGGCAAGGTTGGATTCTGGCAACACCGTTACAAGTGTTGAACTCATATGCACCGTTCATGCGCGACAGCCAAGGTGTACTACCAAAGCCGACTCTCATCCGTGAAATTACCGATGCCGAAGACACCATTATTACGCCATTTGAAGCGCGGCAACTTTCCGTCATTGAACTCGATGAATGGATTCGCGAAGAAGTCGATACCGGTTTGCGCAAGGTCATGGTGGACGGAACAGGTAAAGATCTCGCAACGGTTGAGGGCGTCAATCATGGTGGTAAGTCTGGGACGGCTGAATATTGTGACAACATTGCGCAAAGCCAAAATCGCTGTAAATTTGGGGCATGGCCCGCACACGCTTGGTTTGTCAACTATGCGCCGTGGGAAGACCCTGAAATTGCAGTGGTGGCGTTCCTCTATACAGGCGAGGAAGGGTCAACAGTCGCCGGGCCTGTCACAGCGGAAGTTATTTCTGCATATTACGAATTGAAGGCAATTGATCAGCTTGCAGGCCGCGATGCGGAGACCCCAGCAGGGCAGTAGAATTCCTCAACATGCTATAATTTATAGGCATACTGTAGTAGCGCTATGCCCATTTTTGACAAAGTGCTACGGTAAATTGGCGGTTCACACTTACAATGAATTGTCAGTGACATCATCTTCCTCAACCCTAGACTTATACAAGTCTGCGCCCACGCAGTGTGTTTGACATTGCATATCTGAGAATTAGGTAATTCATAATGAGCCAATCCTCAATTGAAATTAAAGGCGTTAATGATGCGTTACTCGTCACGGTGCCAGATGGCGCGTGGTCGGATGTCGCGCCACAGTTAGTCCAGCATCTAGAAGAACAGCAGAGCTTTCTAACAGGGGCACAAATTATTCTGCAATTGAATGAGCGCGATTTAGGTGCCGTTGAAATTGGGAAATTGTGCGAAACATTTGACGCACTAGAGTTAGATTTGTGGGGTGTTCTGAGCAGTTCGCTACATACAGAGTCAGCAGCCCAAAGCTTTGGGCTGCAAACGCAGCTTGCTAAGCCTGAACTCCCTCCTCTAGAAAGTGACCCAGAACCGGATGACTTAGATGCAAATTGCCGCTTTGTGACAACGTCATTGCGCAGTGGGCATGAGATTGACTTTGATGGCCATGTCGTGATTTTTGGTGATGTCAAAGTTGGCGCGCAAGTGATTGCAACAGGGAGCATCATGGTTTGGGGGCGGTTGCAAGGCACTGCGGTCGCCGGTGCAGATGGCGACTTGTCGGCGGTTATCTGTGCCTTAGACCTATCACCGCGCCAGCTCAATATTGCTGGTATATTGGCGCGTGCGCCTGAAAGAGATGGGACACCTGAGCCGGAAATGGCATATATCAAAGATGGTCAAATTTTGGCAGACCCTTGGGCGAATCCAAATAGCGCTGTTGCCCCAAAGAAGAAACGGGGCTGGTTGTTCGGTCGCTAATAATAGCCATTTTATCTAGTAAGATTTCATAAAAAGATTGACGATGCGCTCAATTCTCTCTACACTACGGAGACTCAAGCGCAGGAGAAAAGAATGAGCGGAAAGGTATTGACAGTAACCTCAGGGAAGGGCGGTGTTGGGAAAACGACAACAGTCGCTAACGTTGGGGCTGCACTTGCAGCAAATGGCAATCGGGTTGTTTGTATTGATGTGGACTTAGGGCTTCGCAACCTTGATGTGGTGATGGGTCTTGAAAATCGCATTGTGTACGACTTAGTTCATGTGATTGAAGGGCAATGTCGCCTCCGTCAAGCCATGATCAAAGACAAGCGTGTGCCTGAGCTTTACCTCATTCCGGCTGCACAAACGCGTGACAAAACCGCTGTCAGTCCGTCTGATATGGTGCGTTTGGCCGAAGAATTGCGACCTGACTTTGATTGGATTGTACTGGACTCGCCAGCAGGCATTGAGCGCGGTTTCCGTAACGCACTTGCCCCTGCTGACAAGGTCTTGGTGATTACCAATCCGGAAGTTTCTGCCGTGCGAGATGCTGACCGCATTATTGGGTTGGTGGAAGCAGAACGCAAAGGCCCAGCCCAGCTTGTGATCAATCGGGTCCGTCCAGACATGATCGAACGCGGCGACATGCTGTCAGTTGATGATATTCTAGATATATTGGCCGTGGATCTGATCGGGAAAATCCCCGAAGACGAGTCCATTATTATTGGGAGTAACCGTGGTTCTCCAGTTGCGCTTGATCCTGAGTCTTCAGCCGGTCAAGCCTTCCGCAACATTGCTTTGCGCTTAGATGGTCAAGAGGTCGCGTTTGCTGAACCACAAGTGAAGAGTAGTTTCTTCTCTCGACTTGGCCGCCTGATGGGCCGGGGCGCATAATCGTATGAGTAGTTTTCTAGAAAGAGTTACGCGGTCACGCAGTTCACAAGCAAGTGGCTCTGTAGCAAAAGATCGTCTCAAGCTGGTACTGATCCATGACCGGACAGATATCCCACCGGCCATTATGGAAGAGCTACGGGATGAGCTAATGGGCGTGATTGCGCGCTACGTCGATTTTGTACGCGAAGACGTCGAAGTCCATATCACGCGAGAGTCAAGGCATAGCCGATTAGTAGCCGAAGTGCCGCTTCGCAATCAGCCAAGAACCCGTTCAAGACGCTAAAATTTGATTAGAATTGATGAAGAGGCCAACAAAATGGCCTCTTTTCGATTACGATACAAAGAATGACGACTTTAGGAACCAACCTTGCGCGTCCGCGCCCACAACGCACCTCTTTCGGGATTAATTGGAGTAATCTCGATATTTGGCTGCTTTTGTTTGTGGCGCTGCTCAATATTATGGGCATTGCCATGATCCGTTCGACGACGCTAGATCACCCAACGTTGGGTGCTTTGCCCGGCAGTCAGATTCAATGGATGGTAGTAGGTATTGTCATCATGTTCTTCATGATGGTGGTGGATTACCGCTACTGGCAGAGTATTTCCCAGATTCTTTACGTTGCAATTGTGGCGTTTTTGGCAGTTGGGTTCTTTATTGGGTTGGTGAGTGCGTTTGGGTCGGCCCGCTGGTATAACCTCTTTGGTATCTCTATTCAGCCGTCTGAAATGGCGAAGATTGGGAGCCTTATTTGGGTGGCAAACTTTTTTAGCCGTCATCGGAGTAAATTAGACAGCTTAGTTTGGGTCGGGATTTCAGGTGCTTATGCAGGGTTTCCCGTCTTTTTCATTCTGCTACAGCCAGATCTCAGTACATCGATTGTTGTAATGGTGGTGTGGTTCAGTATGCTTTTTGCCGCTGGGCTGCGCTGGACGCATATTGGAATGGGCGCTGCGGCTGGTGCCGCGTTGTTGCCAATCGGCTGGACAGCGATGTTGCCCTATCAGCGAGAGCGGGTGACAGACTTTGTCACCAGTATGACGCAGTCTGTACTTGGTATTGAACCAGAAATTTTGGCGACATACGGGTCACAATATAACGTGCGCCAAGCGCTGATTAGTATTGGGTCTGGCGGCTGGTTTGGACAGGGCTACAGTGAAGCCACCCAGATCAAGTACCGTTTTTTGAAAGTGCGTCATACTGACTTTATCTATAGTGCAACGGCTGCTGAGTTTGGCTTTATTGGGGCGATGCTGGTGCTGCTTGTGTTGTTCCTTTTGGTGTATCGGGTTCTCAAAGTCGCCGAAGTTGCTGCAGATCCTTTTGGCGCTTACATCTGCTACGGCTTTGCCGGTATTACGTTCTTCCAAACCATTGTCAACGTTGGGATGAACATGAATATCATGCCAGTGACGGGGTTGCCGTTTCCCTTTCTTAGCTATGGTGGTAGCTCGCTAGTGACGTTCTTTGTGGCTGTTGGTATGGTGCAGAGCGTCGCGTTAAGGCAGAATCGGCGTTCTTGACGATTCCTGTCGCCTGATTTCCCTCATCTCACTGTAAAATAGTAAAAAACGAAAACGTTACTAATTTCGAGTCCAAGTAGCGTGTAACGGTGTCTTGTTATAAGCAACTGTTACGTGTTGTTTCGACTCGTATCTTTTTCATAAACCAAACTCTTTGGACTCTTTCTAAATGACTGAAACAAAACCGGCTCGCGTGCGTTTTGCGCCGTCGCCTACAGGCTATTTACATATCGGTGGCGCTCGGACTGCGCTGTATAACTATCTGCTCGCAAAACAAACTGGTGGACAGTTCTTGCTGCGCATTGAAGACACAGATCGCGCACGCTTTATCGCAGATGCTGAACAAGACCTTAAAGACTCATTGCGCTGGCTCGGCTTGCAATGGGACGAAGGTCCAGATGTCGGTGGCCCAGCCGGACCATATATCCAAAGCGAACGAGCGGCGTTGCATAGTGAACATGCGAAGAAGCTGGTGGAGCTTGGCAAGGCCTACCCTTGTTTTTGTAGTAAAGAACGCCTAGACGAAGTGCGTCGTGAACAACGCGTGTTAAAGAAGCCGCCACGTTATGATGGTCACTGTCGTCTAATTGAGCCAGCAACCGCCCAAGAACGCATTGATGCTGGCGAATCATATGTTATCCGTTTCAAGGTGCCCCAAGAAGGCGACATTGTTGTTGAAGACAAAGTGCGCGGCACGATTCGGGTTGAATATAAGCAAAT
>JAHDIM010000043.1 GCA_020630805.1 Anaerolineales bacterium | reverse complement strand
TGCCGCCGCGACTGCACTGTGCGTCTTTTCAGTGACAAAAACTACAACCAAGAGCCTACTGTGGGCGCTGGTTGCGGTGGTGTTGCTTGAAGCGTTGCCGGCATATCAATATTTTAGCCGCACGTATTGGGGCTATACACCGCTGTTGCTTCTAGCAGGGTGGATGTTACTAATGAGAGATCGCTGGTTCTGGGGCGCATTTTTACTCGGTGCTGCTGTGATTTCACACTTCAATGCCATGGTGTTTGTGTTCTTCTCAACACTAATTTTGGCAGCGTTTTTTCTCCGGCCATCAAAACTCAAGCAATGGGGAAAGTATGTTGTGGCGGGCATCTTGCCGCTGTTTTTGCTTGAGATCATGTTATTGGCTTATATGGGGCCAAATCCATTTCCAATTTGGACGTCGGGCGTTTACAGCGTGTTGACACGCCTTGGCGGCGGTGCAAAGCTCACTACATGGAAGTGGCTATTTGAAGCAATCGTTGGGACAAACGGCATTTGGCTGACGCTATTGTTACTACCGGCGCTAGTTGCTCCCTATGTATTGCGACGTGACAAATATCTGTTGGCGTTTAGCTTGAGCGGATTGTCTATTGCAGCGTTCTATACATTCCAAGCGGGAGTGCTTGGTGGAACGTTGCTAACCAAAGTGTTGGTGCTACAGTATCCATTTTGGGCTGCCCTGGCCGCAATCTCACTAGCTTGGGGAATGCAGAAAATACCACAGGTATCGACTTGGGCAGGAATAGGCGTGCTTTCCATTACGCTAGTGCTAATGGTTGACACAGGGGTATTCATGCGGACCTTCACGCAAACTGCTTATCCGATTGTTGATGGCTGGTTTGACGAAGCCTCTGAACAAAGTTTGGTTGTGAAACAGGTTGGTGGGAACATCATGCCGCCGCAGTATTTCGCACAGAAATATGGTGTAGCTACATTAGTACATCAGGCAGATTGGGTTGCGAATGAAGCTGCTGAAAATGCAGTCTTGGTCTTTCTAAGTCAAGCTAGCCCGAACGGATTTGCGCCTGATGGCTACTCGCAAGACGTTTTAGAATTGCCAGCGTTGTCGCAACGGTATCCGCTGCTGACTGCCGAAGCATCGGTCATGCGCTATGCTGAGGTCTGGTGGCCTTCGTCACCCACAGCAGCGCCCATTACCGTACGTGAACCGCTTTCAATTATGGATGTCTACTTTGATGGCCAAAGCTGTATTATCGCGCCACAGTATGGCGATGGAACGCTACACTATATTCAGGTGGTATTAGGCAAACTCTTCTAAATGACCACACCTCTGATTTCAAAACACTCACGGTTACCCGTGATGCTGGTTGCGATCTTAGTGATTCTGACGCTCATTATCGGGACTGTGCCATCTGGTTATTTTCTCCACCTTGACACGTCTAATCAAAACGTTGCGGCGCTGAGCCTGATCCGCGGCTGCTTCGAATACTCGTCAGAAAAGATGTGGACCGTGCTAGTCCTCGCTGGAACCTATGGTATTTTCGGTGCGAATCCGCAGTATGAAATTGTGCTGCATCTACTGCATACTGTCGCAAGTTGTGTCCTGATCTATCGGATTACAACAACGCTGACAAAAGATGAGTGGGGTGGTGTTTTGGCAATCGGGTTGTGCTTGGCATTGCCTGCGTTTCAATATTTCACACGCACCTATTGGAGCTATGCCGTCCCGCTAATTTTGCTAACCATGTGGTTTGCCATACGACGAAAGTATGTCATAGCTGGCTTAGCAACAAGTTTGACTTTGTTGGCACACTTTAGCAGTCTCGCGCCGCTCGGTTTGCTGTGGCTGTATCTGTTTTATGAGTTGTTCCAACAGCGAGATTGGCAAACGTTTCTAAAGTGCTGTGTTGCGGTACTCGCTCCGATTGTGGTGGTTGAACTGTTGTTTTTGCTCTACTACGGCCCCGAATCGCCCTTACTCTGGACGTTTGGAACCTTGAACGCGCTAACCAACCATAGTGATGCCGCATATCAACCAAATCCGCTTTGGTTTCCACAAGGCGTCATAGGTTCCAATGGCGGAGTTCGGTCCTTATTGCTGGGTGTTGCGTTTGCGAGTTTATGGTTCCTGCGTGGAAATCCACGACTACAAAAAGTGGCATTGTTAGGGCTTGGCTCAGCAGTTTTTTATTGGGTACAAGGCACACTGGGCCGTGGAACGTTGTTCACAAAAGCGTTCACGCTCTTGTATCCGTTCTGGTCGATCTTAGTCGCCTACGTGGCTGTAGAACTTTGGAAGAGCATTCGCAAAAATGGATTGTATGTGCGCCTCGGTGCAGCGCTTATCGTTTGGGGATTAGCGTTTTCGACAGCGTTTTTTATTCGCGACTTTACGCAGACCCCCCAATTGCTGCGGGCGGCGGTCTATCAAGATTATGACTATCCCATTCTGGCAACTGCGGGGTCCACAATTTACAATCCGGCGTTCTATGCGTTGTTACATCAACAGGAAACCATCTATGGAACAACGCCAGAGGAATGGCCAGCATTTGTGGCGCAATCCTCGCCAATCATTATCAATAGTGGGGCATCGCTCAAAAATACAGCAATGATTGCTGGCTATGACCTCGTTACTGACGTAAATCTCAACAAGCCGGCACATAATCGGTTTCCAGTCTTGAACGCAGAAGCTGGGTTAGATCAGACGTTAGAAGTTTGGCTCCCCGACACCTTCGCGCAAGATGCTCACTTTCAGACCGAAAGTGCTAAAATTTCGCCTCCCGGCAACTTATATTCTGGTTCAGGGTGTTTGTCTCCTAAGCCATATGGTAACGGCACGCAATACTTTTACGAACTGGTTCTTGATCGTCTCTTTTGAAAACAAAAATCGTCATTCCAACTTATAACGAAGCCAGCAACATTGTAGGAATGTTAGATGCGCTCCGTCGCCTCGACATAGACGGACTAACTGTCCTTGTCGTGGACGACAATTCTCCAGATGGTACGGGACAATTGGTCGAAGACTATCAGCGTCTATATGGCGATTTTGTATCGGTTTTGCATCGTAAAGAGAAGTCTGGCTTAGGTGGGGCATACATGGCAGGGTTTGATCAAGCACTAAAAAGCGGTGCTGATCGAATTGTGCAGATGGATGCGGATTTTTCCCACTCGCCGGATTACATCCCAGGCATGCTGGCAAAACTGACTGACTATGATGTTGTCATTGGCTCACGCTATGTTGGCGATGGCGAACTCGACGAGACTTGGGGCTGGTTTCGCTTGTTCCTAAGCTGGTTTGCTAACCAAGTCACGCAACGGGTGTTGGGCATTACAGTTCGAGACACCACAGCAGGCTTCAAAGCTTGGAACCGTGCGACGTTGAAAGGCGTAGGGGTTCATCGTGTGAGGTCAAATAGCTATGCCTTTCAAGTTGAAATGGCGTGCTTGACTGAACGGCTGGGCTATAAACCTATCGAAGTGCCAATTTACTTTCAAGACCGTGAAGAGGGCGAATCTAAAGTCGATTTTGGAACGATCTTTCAATCGGCCATGCAAGTCTTTCAGATTGCATGGCGCTGGCGCAGTGTTAGCCCTGACAATCGAATTACTGAAACTGGGTCGTTGGATTAGACATTATCGTAATTTGTTTCTAACGTAAACATCAGTCTTCCTGAATTTTTTACAAAGGTTGTGAAAAATTTACATGTCTCCCCGCGATACCCCTTGCTGAATGCAATGTCCGCAGGTAAGGCGCAGACGCTAGCATCCACCCGAGACAATAAATTGCAGAAATACGGTTGAACATTTGATCAAAATTACTGTCAAATGCTCAACGTATTCTCTGGATTTTCCAAAATTGGGTAGATACCTTGCAAGTTGTGGCTTCGTCACCGCTACGCGAACGGCAAGGGAACACGGAAATATAGAAAAAAAACAGGCTTCTCAAGTGAGAGGCCTGTCTCTTCTAATCTACCCCGAAAATTCGGGATGACTCATGTTTTAACGACTTTGACTTAGATACCGAGCGGCCAAGTTGGCGTGACATCGATGGCGAGTTGACTTACGGTGTCAGGCTCGTAATGCTGAAAGGCTGCGGCGGCAATCATTGCGGCGTTATCGGTGCATAGTGAAAGGGGCGGTGAGAACACAGTGGCAATATCTGCCGCGCGGTCGGTCAGGCCTTGCTTCAACGCCTTGTTAGCCGAGACGCCACCCGCAATTAGAATTTGCTCAGCCTTGAACTGTTCAGCAGCTTGGGCGGCTTTTTCAATCAACACTTCAATAGCGGCAGCTTGGAAGGATGCTGCAAGATCTGGTACTGGTAACCCACGCGGCGCTGGTTCTCGACCCGCGTTATAGTCGGGGTAACGCTTCTTGATCTCACGCAGCACTGATGTCTTGAGTCCACTAAACGAAAAGTCCCAAGTCCCTTCTAGCCAAGCTCTTGAAAAGTGAAACGCTTCAGAGTTGCCACGCTTAGCAGCTTGCTCAATGTGTGGGCCGCCGGGATAGGGCAGTCCGAGCAAACGACCGACTTTATCAAAAGCTTCCCCAACGGCGTCATCAATCGTGCCACCAAGTCGCTCGTACGTACGGTGATCTTTCATGACAATCAATTCAGTGTGACCACCAGAGACCAGCAACACAATCATTGGGAATTTCAAATCATCAACGTGCTCAGTGAGCCATTGAGCATAAATGTGCCCTTCAAGGTGATTGACACCAATCAATGGCAAGTCAGCACCGATGGCAACGCCTTTGGCCGCGTTCATCCCGACTAGCAAAGAGCCGGCTAAGCCAGGTCCCCGCGTGACTGCAATCGCGTGAATATCATTCAAAGTGACATAGGCTTGTGCCAAGGCCTGTCTGATAACTTCGTGAATCGTCTCAATATGAATCCTAGATGCAACTTCAGGAAATACACCGCCATATTGCGCATGGATATCAATTTGGGATGCGACAACGTTAGACAATATTTTGCGACCGTCTTCAACAACAGCCGCGGCAGTTTCATCACAGGATGTTTCAATGCCAAGAATGCGTACAGCCATATTACCCTTTTAGCTCAATCACAAAGTCTTTATCAAATTCGCCAATGGTTTCGAACTGCAATGTGTCTGGATTGAGCCAAACATAGTCTTCAATTCGAACGCCAATGCCTTTGTCCGGATAGTATAAGCCCGGCTCAATGGTCAAGACGACACCGGGCTGAATTTTAGTTGCCTTGGTGCGCTGAGACAAAATAGGTTGCTCATGCACGCTTAGCCCAACGCCATGCCCAAGAGAGTGGACATAACCTTCATTTGTGCCAGGGTGGCTCATTGTGGTCGGATGTCCACGCTCAGCGAACATCTTATTGACCAATCCTTGGGCGTAATCTGTGTCCTGATTGGCACGCAGGACTTCCATTGAGAGATCAAACGCGTCTTGGACGTCATCATAGACTTTTTGCGCTTCTTCAGTTGCGTGTCCAATGGTCCACGTACGGGTGAAGTCATAGAAGTAGCCGCCGCCAGCTTCGCAGGGGAAGAAGTCGTAAACAATAGTTTGCCCCAAAGCCAAAACCGAGTCATCTTCACCGTGTGAGTGCGGTACAGCTGAGTCGCGTGCAATTGCGAAGATAACACCCTCAGGGTCTTCTAAGTTGTTTTCGGCAGTCCAAATCCGGATTTTTGCTTTGACATCGCCCACAGTCAGTGGCGTGCCATCTGCTTTGACCACAACGCCATCTTTCGCACCGTGGCTCGCAATGTAATCACGCGTATTGCGAATGACGGTTAGCGCGTTTTCAGCCAAGGTGCGCAAGCGGGCAATTTCTGCGGAAGACTTGGTCATGCCTGCCATTTCAATCACGTTAGGACTGGCCTCTGCAACAATCTCAATCGTGCTGGCATGGTTGCGTAGCGCGTCAACGAAGCGTAGTGTTACGCTGGCTTCTTCACGACCATATAACCCCACCCGTCCTGTGATTTGGAATCTGGCAAATGCTGCGGCTACAAGCCTTGCGGTTGCATCGACCGGGTTTGCTGCGGCACGGGCAATACTGCTGTAATCGAAGTCGTTACGTTCAAGCACTGGCAGTCCTGACTTGGCAGCTTCGTCACGTTCCATTCCAATGGCAATAATGACCGGTTCTTCATCAAGCTTTTTGATGAGAATGGTGTGTTCCCCAACAGCTGCGCCGTTGGCAAGGTAATACATCGCAGGATTATGTTTGGTTGAGCCGGTCACTAACAAGGCGTTGATGTTGCGTTCGGCCATCAAACGATCTAAATCGGATTTCATTTGTTTATCCAAAAATTCAGCCAAGGGTAGTGACATGGTGCCGCCATGTCACTACCCTTGGCTCGGTGTCTATAGCAGGGTTGCAACCCGCATCTGTACAGCGTCAATTTGATCTGCATGGACGGTGCGTGGATCAAACACAACTTGGTTGTCTAAAATGCGGGCAATAATTTTTTCTTGGCGCAGCCGTTTCATAAATTGATCTGGCTTACGGACGGTCAGCGCGACGAGCTTGGTGGGCAAGGTTTCCTCAGGCAAACTGCCGCCACCAACGGTGGAAACTCCATCGATGCAAGTGGCACTGTCACCCCAAGCGGCGCTCCAGCATTGCGCAATTTTCTCGATCTTGTCCAATGGCATGCTGATCATGCGCCAAATTGGAATTTCTGTCGTTGCTTCGCCTTTTAGGTAATGGAGCAACGTTGCGGACAATGCCGCCAAGGTGATTTTATCGGGACGGATGGCGCGTGTCAGCGGATGTTTGGCAAGTTTTGCGACCACATCCTTTTTACCAAGGATGATGCCAGCTTGTGGACCACCGAGTAACTTGTCCCCTGAAAAACTGAGAACATCTACACCAGCGGCAATACTGTCTTGTACGGTGGGCTCAGGTGCAAGTCCAAAGTCAGCAGTCTGTAAGAATGAGCCTGAGCCAAGATCATCGGCGACGATGACACCGTGCTGATGGCCGAGCGTTACAAGCTCGGCTAATGTTGGCTGCGTTGTGAAGCCAATGACGCGGAAATTGCTAGAGTGTGCCCGCAACAACATGCCGACTTTTGGCTTTTGGTCTTCGTCTGTCAACACGGTTTCAAAGTCACGCAAGTGCGTTCGGTTAGTTGTGCCAACCTCAACGAGCTTTGCGCCCGACTGCTTCATAATGTCTGGCACTCTGAAGCCACCGCCAATTTCTACGAGCTGGCCGCGTGAGATTGCGACCCCCTTGCGTTTGGCTAGGGCAGACAAAATCAAAATTAGACCGGACGCACAATTGTTGACGATAAGCGCTGCTTCGGCCCCTGTTAGCTCTTGCAATAAGGTTTGGGCATGCCGTGTGCGTTTGCCGCGCTTGCCTGTATGCATATCAAATTCGAGCGTGTTGTAATCGCGGGCGACGGCTTGCATTGCAGCCTGAGCAGCATCTGACAGTGGGGCGCGTCCAAGGTTAGTATGAATAATGACCCCAGTAGCATTGATGATGGGGTATAGCGATGGTGTTACTTTTGCATCCAACGCAGTTTGTAATTCAACGAATAAGGTGTCTAGCGCTGGAACGCGGGTTTGCTTACCTGCCAAAATAGCCGCACGCGTGTTGCCAATTAGCTGACGTACTTCGCCCTTGACGAGCGCATCACCGTACTCTTCCAAAAGAGGCTGCGTTCGCGCATCGGTAAGGATTGCATCGACGGCTGGCAATTGGCGCATAAGCGCGTTGATAGTGCTAGACATAAATTAGCGGTTGAGCAAGTTGCGCCAACGGGCACTCTCACGCAATTCGAGGAAAAACGCCACCATGGCAACGCCTAGCACTGTAAAAATTAGCGTGAATAAATTGAGCGTGCCCCGAATTTGGAGCCACAAGAGCAGTACCGCAAGAATCCCGACAAAGCCTGCTCGGCGCAATACAATCTGAGTTGCAGTGTCTTCGCTTGCAAAGCGTCTATCTAGAAAGCGCATTACAGGAACAAAGACGGCGGTGGTTGCAAGCATGGCCGCAACGAAGAACAGCCAAAGTGTTCCCGCGTGGGTGGGTAGATACAAAACAAGGCCCAGTAAAGCACCAATTCCAACGACGGCTAGCCATGCGGTTGCAATGCCAAGACTATCTCCATGCTTGAGACAGTTGTAGGCAATTGCAAGCACTAACACGCCATAAATTGCATGCAGCGCAGTAAACGTAGTCTTGTCTATTGCCAGTGCATACTGCAGAACAAAAGAGGTAATCACAAGCCCAACTGCCGTTAAAACGGCAATCAGAATCAGGCTTGTTGCGAGTAGTCTGGGAGTGGAATTGAACCAATTTTTCATAGCAGAATTTGGGTATGTTTATGATACACTGAATTCGCACGTTCGGAGGAGACCGTGGCAACGCTTGCGTTGTCGGGGTTATGTTGGTTGTTCGTAAATTGAAGTGTAAAGCTGCTTGAGGTACAACAAATCTAATTTGTTAATGGCAGCAAGGTAAACAAGGGTTGGCTAGCTGAAAAAGCGCTGCTAATCCGTTAAGGTAGTATGATGCGAATCCGAACTCACTCTGCAATTCTCATTTTTTCGTTGGCAATGCTATTGCCAGCCCTCGCTTGTAATCTCCCATTAGGTCCAGAAGATCCAGCCGCTGCAGACGCCGACGCAGGTGGCCTGTCAGACGAAACCGTCATGGAGCAATTGGAACAACAAACGGAAGACCTAGTGGTTCCGGTTACAGGAGATGAAGAAAGCGAAGTCTTAGGTGTTCTCACCGGCGAAGAACAAGACTCTCCATTTAGTTTCCCAATCAACCTAGCGTTAGATTCTGAAGGCAACGTCTATGTCGCCGACCAAGGTGGCGACCGCATTCAACAAGTGGATGCGGATGGCAATGTCGTAGAAGTTGATCGGCAAGCCCTAGAAAACGTTGAAACGCAAAACGCAGTGGCCTCTGCGAACGCTAACATTGGTGGGATTTCACAGTCTCTAGCTGAACAATTGGACACGATTGCGGAAATGGCAGTCGCGCCAAATGGTGATCTTTATATCGTGGATGCCGTTGGACATCGCGTCTATCGTGTAGATGGGGCGCAGAACCGCACAATTTTTGCAGGCAATGGCACGGCTGGATACAGTGGTGACGGTGGTCCAGCAACAGCGGCCCAACTCAATGAACCGCGTAGTGTTGTGGTTGATCAACTTGGCAACGTCTACATTGCAGACTTTGGGAATCAGCGCATCCGTCGTGTGCGACCAGATGGTGTTATTGAAACCATTGCGGGATTAGGGGCTAACGCTGAAGGTCAGAATCGATAGACCATTGGGAAAACGCTAAGAGCTTTGAGCCGACCAGCATTGATAATGACGGTCGGTTTTTTATTTAACCTTCATTTCGTTATTCATACGCCATTTATCAAAGGCGATAAGGTCATGGTGAGCCGAGATTGATCAATCTTCAAAAAACAGCAGCCAAAATTTGCGCTGCTGTTTTCTTTTCCGGTAAACTGTGAGCCGCAGTTATGTCAATTCTTACCTTTTCTGGACTAGGCAAGGCCTACGGTCACCGTGATATTTTTCAAAACCTGAGTGGTGCCATTGAGCACGGCTCACGTATTGCGCTCGTTGGCCCAAATGGCTCTGGTAAAAGCACGCTAGTGAAGATCTTGGCGGGTGTAGAACCTTCGTCTGACGGGCAACTCTTCAAGAGCCGCGGCTTGCCAATTGGCTATTTGCCACAAGGTGGTCTGACAGATGAAACGCTAAACAGCGACGATACGTTGTGGCAGGCCATGCTCAATCCATTTACCAAGCTACTTGAAATGGAAGCCGAATTGCGCGAACTTGAAGCGGCCATGTCGGACCCCGCAACGGCAGACTCTGCGCTTGAGAAATATGGTCCGCTCCAAGAAGACTTTGAGCAACGGGGTGGCTATGACATTGAAAATCAGATCAAGCAGACTCTGCGCGGGCTGGGCTTTCGAGAAGAGCACTACACGCTAAAAATTGCCCAATTGTCCGGTGGTCAGCGCACACGTGCGATTTTGGCACGACTTCTGCTTGAAACACCAGAGTTGCTGTTGCTAGATGAACCTACCAATCATCTTGATATTGCGGCGATTGAATGGCTCGAAAATCGCTTGACTGGTTGGCAGGGCAGTGCGCTCATTGTGTCACATGACCGCTATTTTCTGGATCGGGTGTGTAACCGCGTCTGGGAAATGGGCCCGGCTGTCATTGAGACCTATCGGGGCAATTACTCGCATTATTTGAAACAACGTGGCGAACGCTGGGAACAGCGCCAAATTCTCTACGAAACCGAGAAAGCACGGTTGCTCAAAGAATATGAGTTTGTAAAAAAGCATATTGCGGGTCAACTAACGGCGCAGGCTAAGGGTCGACAGCGCCGGATTAGTCGCGAAGTTGAAGTGATTGAAGTCGCCGGGTTTGAAGCACTTCAAGGCAAAAAGTGGTCGCGCGTGATGCAGGATGTTGAAATCACGGGCCGTCCAATTGGCGTTGAAGAACTTGGCAATCGGATCAAGGCCTTGCGTGATCCAATTAGCCATCGTACGAATCTCAAGTTCCAACTCAAAGCAAAACTGCGCTCTGGCGATCAGGTACTGCGGACGGAAGATTTGGTCATTGGCTACGATGAGCCGCTTTTCAACGTGCCTGACTTATTGCTCACGCGCGGTGAAATTGCTGCGCTCATTGGTCCAAATGGGACCGGCAAGACAACCTTTGTCAAAACCTTGCTAGATCAGCTACCAGCCTTAGGTGGTGAATTTAGCTACGGTTCCAATCTAGAAGTCGACTACTTTGCCCAAGCACATGAAGGCTTAGACCCTGAAAAGACTCTTTTCCAAGAGCTCCAAGACCTAACCGGCATGTTAGACGGTGAAGTGCGTGACTATTTAGCCCGATTTTTGTTCTCTGGGGACGATGTCTATAAAAAAGTGGGCATGTTGTCCGGCGGCGAACGTGGACGGCTTGCACTGGCGAAACTGTCATACAGCGATGCAAATTTACTGTTCTTAGATGAACCGACGAACCACTTAGACATTCCAGCGCAAGAAGTGCTAGAAACCGTCTTGGATACCTACAAAGGCACGTTGGTCATTGTGTCGCATGACCGCTACTTAGTCGACAAACTTGCCACCCAAATTTGGGCTGTCAAAGACAAGTCGCTCACCGTCTATAACGGCACCTATCAGCAGTATCTTGATCATTTAGCGCGCCAGACAAATGGCGAAACGGCTGAAGCCAAACCGGCGGAAGAGTCTACCTACACCAAGAACAAAAAAGCGCAGCGTCAGAAACAACGTGACCAGCGCAAACGCGAACAGCAGATTGCGAAAATCGAAGCGGATATTGAGACGCTTGAGGCGAAAATCAAAACGCTGACGACGCAAATTGAGCAAGCTGGCATTGCGCAAGATGTTGAAAAAATGCGCGCGCTGGGCGATGCATTTACCCAAGCACAAGCGGACCTCAACGCCAAGTTTGAAGCTTGGGAAGCACTAGAAGACGCATAAGCCGCGCGTTGCCGTGGCATTCCTCTTGCATCTATAGTTGGTGCTAACAAATGGCGCGTAGAGTGCGTTTATACAACGCCTAATTTACGTCTTGTTTATTGCTATATAATCGCAAATCGCGCGTTACAACTTTCCAAAAGCGCCTCTTAAATTCGTAACCAACGTATTCGTATTTCTAAATGACAGACCGTCCTAACCCTCGTCCGCGCCGTCGGCGTCAACGCATTGTCCTGCCAGACTGGGCCGTAATTTTGCTCGGCATTTTTTTCTTGCTGGCAACCATTGGCTCCGCGTTTTTGGTGTATCGGGGCGTCCGTAATTTTGTTGCCGGTCTAGGCGAAACGAATGTTGCAGATATCGGCGACTTGACCGCTGCCTCTGCAAAAGATCCCAATGTAGATGTGATTCAAGCAACGGGGGGCAGTGGCTCCGGGGAAGCTGTGAGTGCCAACGCCGACGATGGTGGCGGTTTGTTGTCTAACTTTGCAAGCTGGAATGGAACAGATCGCGTCACGATTTTGCTGATGGGTATTGATGAGCGCAAGAACGAAGAGGAGCGCGGCTACCGCACCGACACCATCTTGATCGTGACAATTGATCCAGTTGGCAAGACGGCTAGCCTACTCTCTGTTCCGCGTGACTTGTACGTGGATATTCCTGACTTTGGGAAGTACCGCATCAACAATGCCAATTATCTGGGTGACATTTATGAATTGCCCGGTCGTGGACCACAGTTAGCCAAAGACACGATTGCTGCGAATCTGGGGATTGAAGTCGATTACTACATCCGCATCAATTTTGAAGCCTTTGTCACCATTGTGGACGAAATTGGCGGCATCGATATCTTCGTACCGCAGACGATTGATGATCCAAAGTATCCAGATGAAAACTATGGGTATGATCCGTTCTATATTGAAGCGGGTGAGCAACACTTAGACGGGCGGCAGGCCCTCAAGTATGCGCGGACCCGCGCCACCCAAGGCAGCGATTTTGATCGCGCCAAGCGTCAACAGGACGTGATCTTTGCCGTGCGCGACAAGATTTTGAGTGCAGACATGATTGGGACCTTGCTTACCAATGCACCGGCCTTGTTCAATGCGCTAGCTGACAGCTACGACACGGATTTAGAGCTTGATGAAATCTTAGGTCTTGGCTTGCTGAGCATGGAAATTGACCGTGAACGGATTGACGGGCATGTGATCAATCAACAATATATTCTTGGCTATGAAACCACGGCAGATGGTCAGCAAGTCGTCATTTTGGACATTTTTGGTTTCCGCGAATTGCGCGACCAATTGTTTTACATCCCGGCGCGACCGCAATTCACCAAAGACGAAATCCTCACTAACGCCCCCGCTGAAGGCACCACCATTGCGGTACTAAATGGGTCAGGGCAAGAAGGACTCGCGGGTCAAGCTGCAGACTACCTGACTGCGCAGGGCTTCAATGTCGTTGAAGTTGGCAATGCAGATCATGGCGGCTACACAACGTCTGTCATTACAGACTATCGTGGCGCGCCGTACACCGTGGCTTGGATGCTGGATAAATTCAAAATCAATTCTGCAAATGTCTTTTCTGGCGCATCCGGCGCAAGTGAAATTGATGTGGAGCTGATTATTGGCGCAGATTTCAAAGTCCCGAGTTTTTAGAACTAGGTGTCAGCGGTCAGCCATCAGGTTTCAGCTTGGGAGCGGCTCGCGGCTGAAGAGGTTGTCTAAGATCATTACCTGATACCTGATACCTGATACATTACCTTTCGACTATGTCTCTTTTTTTACGCAGGTGACACGACTTCGCGTAAACTGGGGGCATGACATTCCTTTCTGACTACAATCAATTTGCTGGGACCCACTGGGAAACTGGCAGTATTCATAATCACCTTGCCGCACAAGGGTTCAAGGTTCCACAAACTGGCAAGCCGCTTAGCGAGGCGATGTTGCTTGGCATTAGCGGCGGGCTTGTCTTTGGCTATTTTTTCTTCAGCTATGAAGGGTTAGGGCCGCAAGTTGCTTTACTTACCCGCAATACATTTGACCCAGTCGAAACGCTTCTTTCCCGCTTAGGCGTAATTCAAACCGTCAAACAAACCACAAATGCAGAAAAAGGCCGTCAGAATTTGCTGGATTGCTTAGACAACGGCATTGCGCCCATTGTTTGGGCCGATATGTTCATGATGCCGCATGCGACCATCAAGATGCCAGAAATGTGGGGCATGATGCCGCTTAATGTATATGGCTATGGTGCAGATGTCACCCATGTGGCGGATCGGGCACAAGTTGGACTGACTGTCCCAACTGATGTCTTTGATGCCGCCCGCAGTCGCGTTAAGAAAGACAAGCATCGATTGTTGACGCTTAGTGCACCCAATTGGGACAAGCTACCAACTGCGATTGCCGCTGGGTTGCAGCAAACGGTTGCCTTATTTTTGGAGAAGCCGCCCAAAGGCAGTAAGAATAACTTTGGAGCAGCTGCTTACCAAAATTGGATCAAGCTGTTGACGAAACCAAAGACGGCCAAGAGCTGGGCCAAAGTGTTGCCTGCAGGGCCTGCAATGTATGCCGGGCAAGTCGATGTCTTCGACCGGAGCGCGACGTTTGGTCAAGCCACAGGTGGTGCTGAACGCGAGATGTATGCAGATTTTCTAGATGAAGCTAGTACGGTCTTGCAAAGACCTGAATTGGCTGAAATCTCACTCAATTTCCGTGAGAGTGCCATGCTGTGGCGGCAACTGGGCAAAATTGTGTTGCCCAACACTGTTGATATTTTTGGTAAAACGCGGGCTCTGATTGAAAAAAGACGGGATGTGTTTCATCTGAAAGGTAGTGCTGCAATTGCCGAAATTGATGCGATTAGCGCTGAATTGCAGACCATTCGCGAACAGATGAAGACCGACTATCCGTTAGATGAGGCGCAAGCTGAGACAATGCGCCAAGACATGGCAGCGACTATTGCGGAGATTCATGACCTAGAATTGAGTGGTATTCAGGCGCTGCAAGCTGCAATTTCGTAAATAATGTTTCTGTGTAGTGCCATGATGCATCATGGCGGATACGCATCAAGCTAAGGCTGAAAAAGCCAAAATACTTTGCTGTGAGCCGTAATCCTAGAGTAAATGTCACCCCGCGAGCGTATGAATTGAGAAAAGGTTTACGAAAACATTGTGCTTGCGGGGTCTCATTGCTTGACAAATGAGCTTGCCCAGCAATGAGATCCCAGATGCACGACGCTTTTGGTAACTTATTTTCAACACAAACGCATCTGGGATGACATCTGTGCCATCGTTCCGGCTAGCAGAATTGCTTAGCTTGATGCCTATCTGCCATGATGCATCATGGCGCTACCTAGATGCGAAGACTTATTATGAACACCTACATCTCTCTCCTGCGCGGTATCAATGTCAGCGGTCAGAAAAAGATCAAAATGGCCGATCTGCGCCAGCTTTATACAGACTTAGGCTTTGCACACGTCAAGTCATATCTACAAAGTGGCAATGTCGTATTTCAGTCGCCAGAAACAGATACAGTGCAGTTGGTGTCGCAAATTCAAGCCGCTATTCAGGCAGTCTATGGCTTTGAAGTGCCGGTCCTTATTCGTAAGGCCGCAGATCTACAGCGGATTGTAGAAACCTCCCCGTATCGTGATCAGGAAGACATCAAAACGTTGTATGTCACGTTTTTCAATACGCCACCAGCGGCAGAACGGATTGCAGCGATTGAAGCACCAGAAAATTGCAAAGACGAATTTACGATTGGCAGTGATGAAGCGTTGCTGTATGTGCCAACCGGATTTGGACGCACAAAAATCAACAACAATTGGTTTGAACGCAACCTGAAGGTGACGTGCACCACGCGGAATTGGAAGACGGTCAATGCGCTCATCGCGCTTGGGAGTGAATAAGCCAAGATGCCAGCTTACATTTGTGTCACGTGTGGGGTGCAATTTGCAGCCTCAGACCGACCGCCAGCTAACTGCAGAATTTGTGAAGATGAACGTCAATATGTTGGCTACGCTGGGCAACAGTGGGTGACACAAGACCAGCTTTCGAAGACAAGAGTAAATCGAATTGAGTTGCTGGAGCCAAATTTGTATGGCATTGGTAGCGTGCCGAGCTTTGCGATTGGTCAACGTGCCTTGCTGATGCAATCGCCGCATGGCAATGTACTGTGGGATTGCATGAGCCTGTTAGATGCCGACACGATTGCGCGGGTCAATGCCTTAGGTGGCATTTCAAAGATCGTAATTTCACATCCGCATTTTTATGCCACCGTTGCAGACTGGGCGGAAGCCTTTGATGCGCCTGTCTATTTGCATGCAGCAGATCAAGCATGGCTGATGCGCCCGCATGAAAATATTCAGTTTTGGGAAGGGGATGTTTTAGAGTTGCAGCCTGGTATTACCATCCAGCGCGTCGGCGGACATTTCGATGGGTGTTGTGTTTGTCATTGGGCCGATGGTGCTGCTTACCAAGGTGCCTTGCTAACGGGGGATAGCATCTATGTCGTTTCAGACCGGCGCTGGGTTAGCTTTATGCATAGCTTTCCAAATCTCATTCCGTTGCCCGCATCAAAAGTGGCTGCAATTGCGCAGGCGGTAGAACGCTATAAATATTCACGCTTGTACAGCGGTTGGTGGCAGACCGTTGTAGACGGCGATGCCGCAATAGTCGTGCAGCGTAGTGCGCAGCGCTACATCGCCGCAATTACTGATTAGCACCATATTTTGCGCGCCACTCGTCTTCAAGCATGCTCATGACAATGGCACTTTGGTATTTACCATCCCAAAGCAGAACATCGCGTCGCACCCCCTCTTTTACAAACCCAACTTTTTCGTAGACATACTGCGCTCGTGGATTGAAGTCATAGACTTCTAACTCAATCCGATGCAGTCCAAGCGTTTCAAATCCGTGCTTCAAAATCAGATATGTCGCTTCGCTTCCGTAGCCTTTGTTGAAATACTGTGCCCCACCAAGCGCGATGCGAAAGCTTGCGTTACGAGCGTCCATATCGATCTGATTTAGCACGACTTCACCAATGTAAGTCGGGTCGTCTTTCAATGTGATGGCGTAATCTACGCGATCATCCGCGTCATACAGACGCGCGCAGAATTTTTCGACTTGCTCAAAAGTAAAGCTGCCTGTCGTGCCTGTCAGGCGCATGCTCTCTTCGTCGTCTAACGCAGCGAACATTCCTGGGGCGTCTTCTTTGACAATTGGGCGTAGATTGATGATGGTGCCGGAGAGAGGTGGTTTAGGTAATGTCATGGAAAAATAAATAGTGCGTACTGCGTAGTGCGTGGCAAAAAGGTATTCACAGCCAATGGGGTACGAACACCATAATGTAACGAACTACGCAATACGCACTAAATTTGGGAATCTAAGAGTAAAAGGTATTGCGTCTACGGACTATTTCGCTGCAACATGCGTGGATACGGACTTGCTTCGCGAATGTGTCCTAGCCCACAGATCCACGCGATGGTGCGTTCGAGACCCATGCCAAAGCCAGAATGTGGTTGACTGCCAAACTTACGCAGGTCTAAGTACCATTCGTAGTTTTCAACAGGCAAGTCATGCGCTTTGATGGCGGCAAGCAGTTGGTCATGGTCATGGATGCGCTGTGAACCACCAATGACTTCGCCATAGCCTTCCGGAGCCAGCAGGTCTGCCGAATAACAGACTTCAGGGCGGTCTTCGTGTGGCGTCATATAAAACGCCTTGACTTGCGTTGGGTAGCCCGTCACAAAGACTGGCTTTTCAAACTGCTGCGTCAAGACCGTTTCATGTGGTGAACCAAAATCGTCACCCCATTCAATCTTGAGCATCTCTTTCATCTCAGGATCTGTTTCTTCTTCACGCAACTTGTGAAGCAGTTCAATGGCTTCATCGTAAGTGATGCGTGGGAACGGTGCGGTCACCTTTTCAAGTGCAGACGTATCGCGCTCTAGAATTTCAAGTTCGGCCTTGTGTTGTTGCAGCACAGTTTGCACTACGTGTTCGGTGAACTGCTCTTCAACTTCCAGTAATTGATCCAACGTGCAGAACGCAATTTCAGGTTCAATCATCCAGAATTCCGTCAAGTGTCGGCGGGTTTTGCTTTTTTCGGCGCGGAAGGTTGGACCAAAGCAGTAGACTTTGCCAAAGGCTGCCATGTTAGCTTCGTTGTAGAGCTGACCAGTTTGGGCCAAATACGATGGATCGCCAAAGTAGTCAATTTCAAACAACGTTGACGTTCCTTCTGCTGCTGCTGGCGTAATAATCGGCGTGGTGACTTCCATAAAGCCATTGGTATCTAGCCATTCCCGCATGGAGCGCATGATGGTGCTACGGATGCGCATAATCGCCCACTGCCGCTGTGAACGCAACCACAGGTGTCGATTGTCAGACAAGAATTCCACACCGTGTTCTTTGGGCGTAATAGGATATTCACTGCTGATCTGAACAACCTCAACGTTCGACAGTCCGACTTCAAAACCACCTGGTGTTCCCGGTGCACGGTCATCAGCGCGCACGGTGCCAGTCACGCGGACAGACGACTCTTGTGTGAGAGATTTTGCCGCAGCAAACGACTCTTCATCGATTTCTTTCTTGAAAGCGACGCATTGAATAATGCCAGTGCCATCGCGGACTTGTAAAAACTGCAAGCGACCTTTGCCAGTTTTGGCATAGATCCAACCTTCGATGGTGACTTCTTGGCCTTCATGGGCACCAATGTCTTGAATTCGAACGACGGGCATAGGGATTGAGTGACTCCTAGAGTAGCAAGATTTTAGTTTGATCGTATGTCAGATGCCTTGTGTTAGGCTCCCATAGCTGATAGCTGATAGCTGATAGCTGATAGCTGATAGCTGATAGCTGATAGCTGATCAATATTTCCATTATAGCGTCATCCATGAGTAAAATTGATTCATGGAAATAAATGACGTTCTCCAGAATTTGCCGCCCAACCTAAGCGGGTCTGAAAAACTCTTTTTACAAAAGGCATATGACTATGCGGAAAGGCATCATGAGGGCCAAACGCGCCGATCTGGAGAAGCGTACATTAGCCATTGTGTTGCGGTCGCCCAAATCTTGGTCGATCTCAAACTGCCAACGGCTGCAATTGCTGCCGGCCTCTTACATGATGTAGTTGAGGATACGCCGGTTACGGTTCAAGACTTGGTTGAAGAGTTCAATCAAGAGGTGGCGACCATGGTCAATGGCGTGACCAAAATTACGCAGCAAGTGCGTAACAATGATCCCGACACTGGTGAACTGGTTGCGACTGGCGTGCTGAAAGAACGCATGCAGGCCGAAACAATCCGTAAGACTATTTTGGCGATGCATGATGATGTGCGCATTATGCTTATCAAACTGGCTGACAGGCTGCACAATATGCGCACGCTGATGTATATGCGACCAGATAAGCAGGTCCGCATTGCGCGTGAAACGATGGAAATCTTTGCGCCAGTGGCAAATCGCCTTGGGATTTGGCAAATCAAGTGGGAACTGGAAGACCTTTCGTTTCGGTATCTGGAAAACGATACTTACAAAAACATTGCCAAGCAGTTGAATGAGCGTCGCAGTGAACGCGAAGCGACAATCAACGCCATCATTGACGAAATTGAAAGTCTGCTAGAAGAAAACGATATTCGCGCCAAGGTATATGGCCGCCCGAAACACATCTACTCCATTTGGAAAAAGATGGAGCGCAAAGGCATCAGCTTTGATCAACTGTTTGATGTGCGCGGTATCCGTGTCATTGTGCAGCATCGTGATCAGTCGCCAGCCGAAACGAAGGCAGAGTGGGACAAGCGAGAACGCTCGGCCAAGAATGACTGTTATGTGGCAATTGGGGTAGTACACAACCGTTGGCCTCCCATTCGTCAAGAGTGGGATGACTACATCGGCACGCCCAAAGACAACTTCTATCGTTCGCTGCACACTGCGGTAATCGCTGACGATGGTAAAACGCTTGAAGTCCAAGTCCGTACCGAAGAAATGCATCAGGAAGCGGAATATGGGATTGCGGCGCACTGGCGCTACAAAGAGGGTGGTGTCAAACACGAACGGTCCTATGAAAAACGGATTGAGTGGCTGCGCTCCACTATGGCTTGGCGTGATGACATCTCAGACGGTCAAGATTTCATTCAAGCGCTCAAGTCAGATGTTTTCCCGAATCGCGTTTACACCTTTTCGCCGAAGGGGCAAATTATTGACCTGCCAACTGGCGCGACCCCAATCGATTTTGCTTATCACATTCATACTAGCGTTGGTGAACGCTGCCGTGGCTCTAAGGTCAACGGCAAGCTGGTGTCCCTCAACCACAAACTGAAATCTGGTGACCAGGTTGAAATCCTGACAGCAAAGCGCGGCGGTCCCAGCCGCGATTGGTTGAACCCCGACCTAGAATACGTGGCCTCTGCGCGGGCGCGCTCCAAAATTAGGGCGTTCTTCAAGAAGCAAGACCGTGACCTAAATCTGGAAACAGGGCGCAATATGTTGGATCGTGAGCTGAAGCGTTTCAACTTGCCGCAAATTGCGTTAGAAGACATCGCGAAGATTTGTGGCTTCACCAAGGTAGACGAGTTTTTCATTGCGATTGGGGCGGGCGAATTACATCCACAGTCTGTGCTCAACAAAGTGGTGCGCTATGTGCGTTCCCAAGACGAAGCAGCCGCGGATCAATTGCCGCCGGTGGAAGCTTTGCCACGTTTCCCATCGTCTCCAACTGGAGAGGTTCGGGTGATGGGTGCTGGTGGCATGATGACCAGTATTGCCAAATGTTGTAGTCCGGTTCCGGGAGATGACATCATTGGCTATACAACCCAGTTAAAGGGCGTTACGGTTCACCGGTCAGACTGTCCAAATATGCTCCATACGCGCAAGCGTGAACGACTAATTGAAGTGTCTTGGACGCGGGGCAGCAATAGCAAGCACTATCATGTCCCGATCAAAATCATTGCGTATGATCGGCGCGGTCTGTTGCGCGATATCTCTACGCTACTAACCAATCTGCAAGTGAATATGACGCAGCTAGAAATGCCAGATATTTCTAAGTCAGACTATGTGGAACTTGGCATGACGCTAGAAGTCGAACGGCTTGACCAGTTGCACCGGGCAATGTCCAAAATTAGTCAGTTGAAAAACGTGATTGAAGTGCGGCGCACGGCGTCGTAATAATAATTGACGCGTCATGTCACATGCTCGTCTAGCTAAGAGCTATTGCGCAGAAAAATTCGTTTCTGCTAGCCAACACGAACGCACAGGTGTCATCCCAGACGCGGACGACTTGCACTAAAGTAGCCCAACTGATTCGGCGGCAGGGATCTCATTGATACCAAGGTCTTAAAACAGCAATCTATTGCAATGAGATCCCGCGCACACCATCTAAGCTTTAACTGCATTGCAACTCGTTCGTGCGCGGGATGACACGTAATCGTAGGAACTAGCCAGCAGAATTGCTTAGCTTGATGCCTACATAACATGCCGCGGCATGGCACTACAATCGACTGCTAGTTACAACTCTTATAAAGTTCTTACGTAAAGTACAGTGACCATTTGCATAAAACAGTGGTCTGATTAGGTAGCAAATGACGTAAGGATTTGATTCATGAAATTCCCATTCCGCCGAAAGAAACAAGAAGACGACTTTGATCCATTGCAATTGGGCATGCCCCAACAGCAGGTTATTCAAGTCTCGCCAACTGGTGCCGCTATGGTCACACACAATGCAGGCAAGGTGGATCTTGTGTTTGTTATTGACACAACCGGCTCGATGTCCACAAAGATCAATGGCTTGTTGAAAACCTGTAACAAGTTTGTAGATCAATTCTCGCGGATTGGCTTAGATCATCGCATTGCGATTATGGCGTTTGGCGACTTAAAAGTGCCGGAAGACAAAATTGTGACCACTAAATTCACGTCAGATATTGAAGTCACCAAGAAAAGTCTGATGAATATTCCGCGTTTTAGCGGTGGTGGCAATGAAGGTGAGTCATCGCTAGAGGCGATGCACAAAGCAATCGATATGAAGTATCGCGAAGATGCAGTCAAGGTGCTTATTCTCATCACAGACGAACCGGCGCATCAGGATGGTATGACGGCGGCGAGTGTGACCAAAATGCTGACAGCAAATGACTTCTTAGTGTTCACCGTTGCGCCAAATATTGGCTATTACAAGAATATGGCGACGGTCAATGGTGGTAAATGGTACAAAGTGAGTCGGCGGACAGACTTCACTGATATGCTGAAAATGTTCCAACATATTGCCAACAAAGTAACCCAGACGGTGCGCGATGTCTATACTTTAGGCGATGGCAGCGTAGCGAATTATCGACGGTTGTCTGCGCCAAAATAGAGGTTAGTTTGTGACTTGGTAGGTTTGTTCGTGGAACCGAGCTATGCCTGACATTTTCAAGCGGCAAATTATGCTCTGTGCCAACTAGCCAACTAGCCAACTAGCCAACTAGCCAACTAGCCAACTAGCCAACTAATTCTTCAATTCCACGCAATGAAAGCAGCGGGACAACTC
>JAHDIM010000390.1 GCA_020630805.1 Anaerolineales bacterium | reverse complement strand
CTAGCATACAACCCTAGATAGTCTTCAAAGAGCGATACCTATGCGGGTATCGCTCTTTTTTTTAGCATATTGGGGAATTTGAAGCTTAGATTTAGCTAGGATATTTTAGGCAAAGGTTTAGTTTGTTTTGTAATTTCTTGTATATATTCTACTGTCTAAATTTTTTTGTTTAGCATAATGCGTAAGATATGTGACTGGTTATATACAAGCTTTAGAGTTGCAAATATAGCTCTTACGTCCCAAGCTTGTCTCAACGAATCATAAATCTTATCTAATGTAATGCGTAATATTCTGAATGTACAACTGTTTCAACTAAGTTGAAAAGGTTAAGAATACGTTTTCTGAGAACTGTACGGCTGGGAGGCTGCTCGATGCGCATTGCAACATATCAAACTCGAATAAGAAACCGCAAAATAAAAATAACCAGTTACATACTATTTAGCATGTTGGCGGCATATACCTTGGTGCCTTCAAGCCCTTTGGTGGCGGCTGGAACGTCTGGCGTTCTAGAGATGGCTACGGCTGGCGAAATTATGGGAACGGTATTTCGCGACCACAATGGTAGTGGGGATCAAGACAATGCCGAACCTGGTATTGCGGGCATCAATGTCTTTGCTATTGATGAAAATGGCACTACGGCCACAACCTTAACTGCTGCAGACGGGACCTATGGATTTACTACAGCAGCCGGTTTTTCTGGCTTGGTGCGCGTTGAATTTACGCTGCCAACTGGGGGGACCTACGACTTCTTAGAACCAGGCGTTGCGGGTGGTACGACCGTGCAAATTGTGGACGTTACCGCCGGTGCAGACAATGTAGACGTTGGTTTCAATAATCCAGCGGAATATTGTCAAAATAACCCTGGTCTCACAACAAACTGTTATCTCACAGGCCATCAACCTGATCAAACAGGCGATGTGCTCGTTGCGTTTGATTATGACGCAGGCTGTTTAGACAGTGATCGCGATGGCGTGTGTGACAGTGGCGGAACCGACTATACGTCGCCAGCACCGGTACACGTTGCAATTGGTAATCAACTGGGGACTACCTTTGGTCTGGCGTATGATGCTAATGAAGATGAACTGTTTGCGGCGGCGTTTATGAAACGCCACGCAGGGTTCCGTAACTTTGGCGAAACGGGAAATATTTACGTGCTTGGCAGCGCTAGCACCGCGACGCCAGGTGCCCCGGCTCTTTACGTCGATTTAGACGCGTTAGGCTTTGACACTGGGACAGATCCACACCCTGTTGATGGTACCGGAGACTGGGATCACGACACAAATTCATGGGACCCCGTCGGGAAAATAAGTCTGGGTGACTTGGACATTTCAGATGACCGCAGCACGTTGTACACCATCAATTTGCTGTCGCGTGAACTCGTTGAAATTCCAGTTACGAACGATCCAATTGTTGCTGGTGATATTACAACGACAGCGTTGCCTGATCCGGGGAACGCCGTTGGTGTTGGCTGTCCGCAGCATGGAAGCACTCCCGGTGGTGAACTCAACCTCAATGTGCGCCCATTTGCTGTGGCGTACCACGAAGGCGAGGTCTACATTGGGATGACCTGTACTGCTGAAAGTACGGGGCTTTCAAGTGACTTGCGCGCGTTTGTGTATAGCTATGACGGCGCAACGTTTACCCAAGTGTTGAATATTGGACTTGACTACGCCCGTGGGAGTGCAGCGCCAAGTGCGAGCGCCAACTGGCTTGCTTGGTCAACCACTTGGCAAGCAAATCCTACTGGGTTCAATGGCGAATATGTTTATCCGCAACCATGGTTGACGGATATTGAATTCAATAACGGGGACATGATCCTTGGGATTCGTGATCGTTATGGTGACCAAGCTGGGTACCGACAATTTAGCACTGACCTCGCATCCACGACGTTGTATTCTGCAGATGCTGCGGGGGATATTCTCCGCGCCTGTGCCAGCGGTGGGACGTGGACACTTGAAAGCAATGGTAGCTGTGGTGGTGTTACAACAGGTGGTGCTGGGAACAGCGAAGGCCCCGGCGGCGGTGAGTACTACTATCAGGAAGACTATCCTGCGCCACATGCTGAAATTACCTTAGGTGGGTTGGTGCAAGTTCCTGGGCATTCAGATGTTGTGACCACTGTGTACGATCCCATTTACGACTCAAATGAATATTTTGATGGTGGGATTATTTGGCTTGACAACACAACAGGTCAACGTACCAATGCATATATGCTCTACGACTCAGACGTCAATAGTGAAACGTTTGCGAAAGGTGGGGGGCTTGGTGACATGGAAGCCTTCTGTCAGTTGGCTCCGTTGGAAGTCGGGAACTACGTCTGGTATGACGAAGACGGCGATGGGGTCCAAGACCCTGACGAAACACCAATTGTGGGGGCAACTGTTGAACTCTTAGATGCTAGTGATACCGTCATTGGAACTGCGACGACAGACGGGAATGGCTACTTCATTTTCTCAAATGGTCCGGCGCCTACTTCACCATCTAGCGGCGGTGTCTATAACATCGCTGGTCTGACGCGCAGTACGGCTGACTTTGAATTACGCATTAGCGAAACAGATGCAGCTGTAACGGCTATTGGTAATCTTGCTGTCACGCAAACAGATAATGACGCAACTGCCAATGGTGACGCCCGTGACAATGACTCGGTGAGCAGCGGTGGCTACGCAGTCATCAATTTCAATACTGGTGGCGCTGGTGAGAACAACCACACCTATGACTTTGGCTTTGCGCCGCTGGCGTTTGACCTTGCCTTAGACAAAGTGCTGACAACCTCAAGCACGGTGGCACCAGGTGATCCAGCAATCTTTACCATTACGGTTCACAACCAAGGTGATGTTGATGCATTTGACATCGATGTTATTGACTACATCCCAACGGATATGACCTACAGCGCCACGAACAGTAGCGCGACTGGGAACTTGACCACAACTGGCTTAGCAACGGTTGGCTTCACCAATAACGACGATGGAACCTTCACGATTGACGAGCTTGCAGCGGATGACAGCGTGAGCTTTGATATTGAGTTGGTGGTCTCTGCTGATTTCCAAGGCACGCAGATCATCAACTGGGCGGAAATTAGTGATGGCACTGACACTGACGGTGGCACAACAACGACTGACGTTGATAGTACGCCAGATGCCACGAATTTCAATCAAACCGAAGAAACCAATGACTTAGATGATGACAACATCATTAATGAAAACGGCAAGAGCGGCGGTGATGAAGATGATCATGATCCAGCGCCGTTGACGGTCACTCAGACCTTTGACCTTGCGCTTCAAAAAGTGCTGACCAGTACTGGTCCGTTTGCGCCAAGTGATCCAGTGGTCTTTACAATCACTGTCTATAACCAAGGCACGTTGGATGCTTATGATATTGATGTTGTGGACTACATCCCAACAGATATGACTTATAGCGCGACCAACAGTAGTGCGACAGGAAACTTGACCACAACTGGCTTAGCAACCGTTGGCTTTACCAATAATGATGATGGCACCTTCACAATTGATGAGCTTGCCAAAGACGATAGCGTCAGCTTTGATATTGAACTCATCATCTCTGGGACGTTCCCAGGCGGC
>JAHDIM010000389.1 GCA_020630805.1 Anaerolineales bacterium | reverse complement strand
AGACGTCCACGGCGTGGCGTCTCAGCGACCGGCCATCATGATGGCTGCACCATCAAAATCAACGTTGTCAAGACCAAGTATCCTGCGTCCCAAACCATATATTGGATCCCTCGCGACCTATTAATACTGTTCATCTAAATGCCCTGATTGATGGTGATGGTCACCGAGACGGCACATCGTGCGCGTCTCTACAATGGGTGTTAAAAACAAAAACCGCTCTTTCGAGCGGCTTTTGCAGTTTCACTTATTCATCATCTTCAACGGCGTGTTTGTCGGCGCTGCCTTCTTCGGCGTGGTCTTCCAAATGCGTTGGGATTTCCACCATCATCCGTCGCTGACCACCGGCGACGCGCATGATGGTCTTGACGTTGATGTCTTTATCCAACATACCCAGATCTTGCAGTGTCCAGATCGTGGTGATGCGGTCACTGAGGTTCGGCCACTGATCTTTCGCCCACAGATACCGTTCACGGCAGAACTGCCAAATTTCTTCGGGCTGGCGCTCTGGTTTGAAATTCTGATACTCCTCCCAGATTTCTTGATGCGGGGTAAGTGGGAACAGTAAGTCCAAATATGCCTGCTGGACAACTTTCTCATCGCGGCCATGTTCAGGGTCTACCCAGTTGATGTAGAAGTTGTTGATGAACATAAAGATGCCGTAATGTGAATAATCTTCAATCTGCCGCATGAGCGCTTTTTGACTGTTGTACGCTTCATCATAGGTAGCTTGCAATTCTTCACTAGGCTCTTCAAGGTCATCGTGATGACCATCGTGAGGTGCCAATAACTCTGGATCAATGCCGTGTAAGTAGCTCACCAACTGCTTGATGCGGTTCGGACGCACGTTGAATTTGCCAAACGCGCCAGAGTGCTCTAAGTGATTGATCGCATCGACTAGACCGCGTTGGCGCGCAGCATCATGGGCAGATTGTGTACCATCGACATAATCCGGTGGTGATGTGCGTGGTGACACGACTGGCATTAGCGGACGGCTCTTGTCACGGCGGAAACCACCATTTGCAATGTAAAGTTGTAGTGCGGTGATGAGTACACCACAGATCACGATGACCAAGAGTGCATCAAATTTCTGTGTGATCAGGACAACTAGCATGAAGTAGCTAGCAATCATCCCGCGTAGCCCAGCGAATTTGAGCGACTTTGCTTCAGATGATCCTGGCGCAATGCCACGGTCAATCAGCGCTTGATCTCGGACAAAGAACACGGTTGTACTGGTGATCACAAAGGCGCTTACAAAACCAAATGCATAGTACGCTTCCACAATCACCACTTCGCGGATGATGGGGATAAAGATGGCGGCGACGAACCAAATCACGGCAATCCCCACACGGTCCTCTGCAAAGGCTTGCGGTAAGCGGCCTAGACGTGCAGCGTTCGCTGCTACGGCCGCCCCGCCAATGTAGCCACCACCTTGGGCCAGCAAAAGGATGATACAGAGTAATGCCCCAGCCACGAACAGGAATGTCTCCCCGACAGTGCCGGCAGAGGCGTCTCTAATTGCTCTGTCAAGAGCGAAGTTGTGTGCAATCTCGTCTACACTTGGCGCGTGATGATCATCGCCATGGTGTGCATCTTCGCTATGCGCAAGCATATCTTCGGCAGCAGCAATGTCTGCGTCTGTGATTGTGATGGCATCTGGGTCAACGCCATTCCCGAGGGTCTGAGCTGCCACAATTTCGTATTCAATCAGCAGCGTACTATAGCCTTCTGTGGCCGGAATTTTCCATGAATTGGCCGCAAGTAACTGAACACAGCCAGTCCCAATCAGGAAGATTGCAGCTAAGGTCAATGCAGTATTGATGACCTTCCACTTTGGTCGTGCGGCGTGCTTACCACTAGCGGGAATGACTTCATAACCAGAGAACCCCAACATTGCGCTCGACATGGAGCGGAAGAAGAGTTGGAAGAATACGACTGTTCCAATTGCGGAAAGATCTTCGCGGGCCCGCACAACATGCTCTACAACACCGCTGGCTTCAAGTCGGTTGACAATCCCATCTGTGAGGAATGCCCATTCGGGATTCCCAACCGCAGCTGCGGCGACCATCCCCAATGCGCCGAGCGTAAAGATGGTAAATGCGCCACCGCCAATTAGGAATAGTGGGACAGCCCGTTTCGGGCCCATAATGACCAGAACGGCCATAATGAAGAATGCAAAAATCTGCGCTAGCGTAATGCGGTAGGGTGCTAGCTCTGGATAGATGAGCATCAACACATCCGCAGCAGAAATGGAGCTGATGATGATGGTGAGGACTGCATCTAAGAAGAATAGGCTCGTCCCAATCCAAGACAGCCAGCGCATTTTCGGCGGACCAATGGCTTCTACGAGTGGCCCAGAGCCACCAGCATTGGGACGGAGATATGCCCCTGCTTTGTACGCTGGCACAATCCCCAAGAAGAGTAGGGCGGACAGCAGAATAAACGCATAGATCGCGATCTGGTGATAGCCCTCAGCACCATGAATGGCGAGCAGGGTTTGGTAAGCAGCAACGCTAAATGCATCCGCTGCAATTTCGAAAATAAGTGCCAAGACACCTAGCCCAGATCCCCCAAGCAGCAGCCCTTCAACCATTAGTTTTGGTAATTTTTTGTTGGCTGCCCGTCCTTCTTCCGGATTTACATAACTTTTGAACATTGCACTTCGCCTCGCTTACTAATGTTCTCAATAAGACGTTTCATGACGCCAGCGCTAGTTTTTCTGACTAGATTAGCGTTTGAAACAAAGCATTAATAGTTTCACTATACTCCAGTTCGACCCTCATCTAGTCCAAAAGTGACGCACTATCCTACTTTCTGGGAGTGTTGAAGATTGGTGAACGATTTGAAAGTTAGCCTAGTATTGCCCTATTCTTACAAGTTTGTATCCTGATTTTTACGCTTCTCTTACAGACAGTGCAATGATATTCAGATACACTATAAGTGTCCTTTCCTCCTTTTTATTGAGCAGACCTCCCCCCTTACTGCTCAAAAGTGTGGCTAGGCCGTGATATTGCTATCGCGGCCTTTTTTATTTCCCAAAGTCGATCTCGAATCAAAAAAAACCTTTTTGACCTATTGTCAAAGAAGGCTTTCTAATGGGAATAGATTGAGTTTGTTGCTAAATAAAGCGGGCTTGCTCTTCCGGTGTTGGTAAACGGCAACTATTGGTCTTGCCAAACCAGCGGTAGCGATTCTTGGCTACCCAACGATAGACACCATCGCGAATAAACTTCGGGACTAAAAGAAATGCGAGTAACAAACTACCTAGAGGAAATAGCTTTGCCCCAATGCGCAAGGCGGCTTCAGAGTAGACATAGGCGGTGTCGTTTTCCCATAACACAATGGTGTCTAACGCCTGTACATCTGCTGGCAGCACTTGCATTGCCGCATCCGATTGTAACGCTGCAAACTTGAAATATGCCCGCTGGTCGCGTTGGATGATGAAATCGACGGCGCTATTGCATAAATTGCAGACACCATCAAAGAAAACAATGGTTTCGGTGTTCATTACGTCAAGTATATAGCGGTTTGACTAACAGAAAGTAAGAAGTAGCGGGGCTGTGTGTAATGGTAGTGCCATGACGGGTGATGTCA
>JAHDIM010000042.1 GCA_020630805.1 Anaerolineales bacterium | reverse complement strand
AGCCTTACCTGCGGACAACAAGCTCAGACTACTCTATCGCTCTCAAGTAATAGAAACGCGTTCAATTAGAAAAACAATACTTATCCAGAACTGAAGGTGTTTTTACCGATTCACAAAGATTACGCTTGGCTAGCATTCCAGAGTCAGCATCCATGAACTGAAAAGTAAAAAAATAGATTGAATCCTGTTCAAATCCAGTACGAATTCTCCCGACTCGTCCTTTGCGTGATACAGGCTATGCAAAAATATAGCTGGAATATTAGGTTTATAAGGTATACGTATGTGGAATATATTTATGGTACTGGCTTTGGGCATTCTTATTGGCGCAGCTTTAGGCTGGCTAATTGAGTCTATTATTGACCGCCGTTTCTGGAAGCCCAAAATTGATTGTTATGAACAAGAGCTCGACGTTTTGCGAGCAGAGACAGATGACCTGCGTATTCGCACTGCTGACGCCGAGAATAGTTTCACGCGCCTTAATGCTCGGATACACGAGTTACAAACTGAAAATGGCAACCTGAGTGCCGAAGCAAGCACGCTGACAAAAACAACTGCTGACCTGCGCCGCAATCGGGATCAGTTGCAATTTCAATTGGCAGATGCGCAGACGCGTATTGAACGTGGTGTGACCGGCGCATTGACCGATACCTCAAATTCACACTTACGAGCCGAACTTTCTTCTGCAACCGAAGAATTGGCCAAGTTGCGTGACGAACGCAAAACAATTTACGACACGGTCCGCCAACGGTTTACTGACCTCCAAGACGAACTAGAAATTGCTAAGACCAATCTAGACCAAGAATCACATCGGAATAAGCTGCTCAACGAAGAGCTTGCTGCTTTGCAAGCGCAACTGAGTAAAACTGTGCGTCAGGTAGATCATGACGGGAACACAAAGCACGAACGTGACCAACTCAAGAAAATGCTCCAACAAACGACTGAGCACAACAATGAGTTGCAAGAACGCCTTGATATGACGTTGGTGGAAATTGAAGACTATCGTGTTGCCTTAGAAACTGCTCTACACGGCGGTGAAGTTTCAGATACCGAACACCGCATGCAGCAAATTGTGTCTGAACGCAATAAGCTACAGGTGCGTTTCAACAAACTGTCGGCGGATTATTCAACGCTACGTCAGCAGATGGTTGAGCGGGATAATGCGATTGAACGCCTGCAGTCTACTTTGAACGGCGTTAACATCAAACTCCATAATCGCAATGCTGAAGTGGAAACGCTGCGGGCGCAAAACACAGAGTTTGATGTGGCCTTGACGGACACTGCCTTGGCCGTCACCCCAAGTCAAGATGTTGTCAATTTGGAAAACAATTTGACAGCAACCACTACTAAGCTGGCAGCAAAAATCGAAGAGGTCAACGCACTTCGGACAGACTTAGACGCAAAGACAACCGCGCTTGCGGCTGCGCAACAAGACCAGCTTGATCTGGTGCGTGTGCGCGAAGAATTGCGTAATACCAAGCAAGCCTTGGAAAACGCACAGTTAGCAGATGCAGCTGTGGCGAGTTGGAAACTGAAAGTACAAGACCTTCAAGGGCATTTAACCGGAAGTGAAGAGCGCGTTCAGCGGTTAGAGCAAGATCTGGCGAATCACAAACTGCAATTGCAGTCTAAGGCTGACTTGGCGGCGTCGCTTGAAACGCGCATCAATGCCTTGCAAGTGCGCGACAATGCAAATACAGAGTTGCAAGCGCAGGTTGCTTTGTTGAAAGGACGCTTTGCCGATGTTGAAACGCAGCTTTCAGCGAGTAAAGATGACACGGCTTCATATAAACAACGCTATGACGAAGCTGTAGAGCAACTAGAGCTGGCGAAGCATGACCTCATCAAGGCCCATGGCTGGCGCGATCAGTTGCGGGATGTCAATGAAGCGCTGGCGCAAAGGAATTTAGAAACGGATGCCTTGCGGCGCGAAGTTTTTGATCTCACCAAGAAGATTGAAACGCATGAGGACCAACTGTCCCAAACTGCTGTGTTGCGGTCTGACTTAGTAAATGCGCGTACGGACTTGCGAGACCGAGAGGTTGAGGTCAATTCATTACAACTACAACTTGAAACAACGCTGGCAAAGGCGCAAACCAGCGACTTGAAAGAACAAGAAGTAGAAGACCTGCGCGGTAAGCTGCGCGTGGCCCATAATGATCTTGGCAACGCTGGCAAGCTAGTTGAAACGCTCCGCCGTCGTTTGACGCTGGTTACTGCGGAACTTGAAAGCGAAGCTGAAAAAGAAGCGCGTTTGCTGGCGCAACTTGAACTCATGCAGCGTGAGCAAGCTGAACTAAAAGCGCGTTTACAGTCTGTAGACGGTAATGATGACGTGCTGGAATTGCAGCTCAGTGCAGCCCAAGCCGAAATTGACAGCTTGCGCGCACAGATCAAGCTTAATAGCACTGCCGATGAACAACTCCAGTCAGATTTAGAGGCTGCGCGCCAAGAAGTTGAACGCTACCGTGAGATGTCGAGTGGCAGTACTAAAAAACTGGCAACGCTGACGGGGCAGCTCAACGCAGCCAAGAACACGATTGCGCAACTACGCACAGCGCTCACATCTGTGCCGGAAATTCAAACGACAACCAACTTCACTAAGATCTCAGGAATTGGCGAGGAATATGAGAGCCGCTTGCAGCGCGCGGGGATCTACACCTATGCGGATTTAGCCACAGTATCGGCGAGTAAAATTCGCGAAGTGATTGGTGTGGATGTCGATGCTGAGAGCTGGCAATTGCAGGCGCGGCAGTTGCTAACCCAACCGCTTTCAAAAGACGTATAAGCTGAAATGATGTCTTGCTGTACTGAAAGCGAAATCCGCACCCATCGTCGTTCTCGCCGCATCCGGCTGTATTTGTTACTGCCATTGATGTTGGCATGGCTGGTGTCGTGGTATTTGGCCCCGCGCATGCCAGATGCCTTTCAGATCCAGATGCCAGAGTTGCCCGGTTTTTTGAATGGTCTCAGTACCGAGCGCGATGCCAATTCTGTGTTGGACAATGGTGAGTTTATCGACATCAATCTGCCGCAGGGCGATATTCCAACTGGCTGGCTATTCATTACTGGCCTTGCGACTCCTAATCGCACCGTCCAACTTCTAATGGATGACAACGTTGTGGCAACCACAGAAACCGATGATGAAGGCTTCTGGTCCACCGAAATTGGCTTTCCGGCTGAAAGACTCTACGACTTGCAAGCACAAACTGTTGATGACGCCGGAAATGTGCTGCGCGAGACGGATACGTTCTCTATCAACGCGGTTGAATCGCCGTAAGTTGTAAATCTCGATATTTACAAAGCGTGGGTCTCATTATGACCTAGGTCTTGAGAAGACCCACGCTTTGTGGCTCCGCTCCTCGTCTCTTCATCTAAACCTAATCTAAATTGACTCCCAATCCGACTCTAACGTAATATAGAAAGGATGAAATATCAGGTATTGGTAGTAGAGCCGGATACTGGCTTCGCTGAACTCATCAGTGAAATGTTGCCTGACGATTCGCAGTTTGTCATTCAATCGATTGAGACTGGTCGCGAATCGTTGCTTCATGCTGCCCAGAATCTGCCTGATCTTGTCATTGTTGACACGCTTATTTCGGATATGAAGCTCAGCGACCTGATTGTCGGCATGCGCGTTCGAAATCCGATTTTGCCGGTGATGTTGATCCCAGCGTTTGGCTCTGAATTGCCAGTCGTTGCAAAGGGATTAGACATTCAAGGTGTGCTGCCTAAACCATTCTTTCCCCCAGACTTAGAAAACCTATTACACACGGCGCTCAAAGCGCAGGTTGGGGACAAGACTTCTGAGTTGAAGCTGTCTGCATCGACGGCGAAAGTGATGCCACCAGCCCAGATGCCAGAGGATACACCAAAGGCTGACGTAGACCTGGAACCAGCCCCAGAGTGGCTGCAAAACCGCGATCGCGCCGCGCAGTATCTGATCCAGCTTTCATTGGAATCTGGTGCGACTGCAACCATGCTGACGCGCGGCACACAGCGCTATGCATACGCAGGGCAATTCTCAAAAGAAGAAGCCGACACCATCACGACGATGGTGTACGACTATTGGAAACGCAACGAAAATAACCAACGTGGGAACCTGATGCGGATCTTCACGCTCAACGGAAACGAAGAGTACATGCTCAACGTGACCAAGGTGACCGACGGTGTCTTGCTTTCCATGATTTTTGATGCCAATACGCCGTTTGGTGAAGTTCGGCGTCAGTCACGAAAAGTGATTGATGGCCTGACGAAACCGCCAACATCGGGCGGTGACACAGGCGGTAGCGCTTCAAAATCACAACCGGACACATCAGATGTGTATACGCCAACGGAAGACGTTGCGGCGCGTATGCCTGATCTTTCAGTTGCGCCTGAAACCGCGCAGCAACCGGTTGAAGCCAAAGTTTCTACGGATGTTATGGAACCGCCAATGCAAGACGTGGCGGAAATTGTTGAACCAGAAGCGGTCGTTGCACCAATGACAACTGCAGATATGTCGATTGCAGACGAACCTGTCAAAGGCACAAACCCACTCGATCTAGGGTTACAGCGTCAGGTGTATCGCACGCCGCATGGCTTGTATACCCTGACCTACACTTTTGTCTGGTTACCTAAACGCCCTGATGTTGAACTGAAAGGAGATGTGGTAGATCACGTCCAAAAGTGGGTCAACAATTTGGCGCTTGCCTACGACTGGCGCGTTGAACAACTGGACGTTCAGGCCAAATTCGTACAACTCGTTATCGCCTGCTCTCCAGGTGATGCGCCGGAACAAGTCATCAAAGTGATGATGGACAAGACTTCAGAAACCATTCTGAAAGATTTCCCACGCCATCAAGACACGCACCTCGCAGGTCGCTTTTGGGCGCCAGGTTACCTCGTGCAAACCCCTGGTCGCTTGCTCTCCGCAAAAGACATTGACGCCTATATTCGTTATCAACGAAACGAACAAGGTCTGACGCTTTAAGCTCCAAATTTTTTGTCATAACAATCGAATAAATGTGCTAAACTCGGTTGGCTATTGGCTATTGGCTATTGGCTATTGGCTATTGGCTATTGGCTATTGGCTATTGGCGGTACCACAGCCGCCGCAATCAACTTTCAACTTTCAATTTCAAATGAAAAAGCTTTTTCTCATCGATGGACACGCCCTTGCTTACCGCACCTACTTCGCGCTTACTGGCGCAGGTGGAGCAGACCGCTGGGTGACGCGCAATGGAGAGCCGACGGCCGGGACTTTTGGCTTTGTCTCCGTATTATTGCGCCTCATCGAAACGGAACGGCCAGACTACTTGGCCGTGAGCTTTGATCTTGGCCGAACGTTCCGTGACGACCTTTTTGAAGATTACAAAGGCACGCGCGAGAAAATGCCAGATGACCTGCGCACGCAGATCGCGCGCATCAACGAAGTGGTTGAAGCGTTCAATATCCCCATTTTTACGCGTGAAAATTACGAGGCAGATGATGTATTGGGCTCACTCAGTCGCATTGCCAGTGCGCAAGGCGTGCACACCATCATTCTGACTGGTGATCGTGATTTGTTGCAGTTGGTCAATGACGATGTCACTATTCGTCTGTCTGGTCGCAAGCTCTCTGAAGCAAAAGACTGGCGCGCTGCCGATGTGGAAGCGAAATACAGCATTCGCGTGGATCAATTTATCGATTGGAAAGCATTAGTTGGGGACACCTCAGACAACATCCCTGGTGTGCGCGGGGTGGGTGAGAAGACCGCAGTCAAACTGCTGACTCAGTATGAAACGTTAGACGGCATTTATGAACACTTAGATGAAATCAAAGGTGCAAATAACCGTAAGCTGACTGAAAGTCGTGACAATGCCTACCTCTCACAGAAGCTAGCCACTATTGTGACCGACCTTGATATCGACTTTGATCTTGAAGCCTGTCAGGCGCCACAACTAGGTCCATCTGCTAATTTTGATCGTGTCAAAGTCGCAGATATGTTTCGCGAACTTGAGTTTCGTTCACTGACCACTAAATTCATTGAACTGTTTGAGCCGCAGGACGTGCATGTCCCAGACAGCGGTGATCAAATGTCGATGTTTGCTGCACCAAGTGCAGACCCGACACCAACCGCAAGTCTTGCTGAGCCAGCGCCTGCCGAAGCGGAGGTGACGAATACCATGGTCGTCACCTCTCAAGCGCAGCTAGCTGACATGGTGACAGCGCTTAATAACGCCAGCGTGATTTCGTTTGACACCGAAACCACAGGTGTTGATCAAATGACAGCCGACTTAGTCGGCATTGCGCTCGCTGTGAAAGCAGGCGAAGGCTACTATGTGCCGGTAGGACACCAAGCAGAAGTCGCGCCAGACGGGCAGCTTGATTTGCAGGCCGTTCTCGACGCAATAACTCCAGCGCTGACAAATCCAGACATCCCCAAAGTTGCGCACAACGCCAAGTACGACTATGTCCTGCTCAAGCGCTATGGCATTGATGTTGGGCCACTGGGATTTGACACCATGCTTGGGGAATTCCTGAGCGAACCTGCTTCGCGCAACCTTGGCCTCAAGAACCTTGCTTGGCATCGCCTCAGCATTGAGATGACGCCCATCAAAGAGTTAATTGGCAGCGGCAAGAAACAGATCACCATGGATCGGGTGCAGGTCGAGGCCGCAGCGCCATATGCCGTGGCTGATGTTGACATGACCCTGCGCCTAGTTGAGGAACTCAAACCTGAATTGGTTGAAAAGGGCGCAACGCAGTTGATGAATGACGTTGAAATGCCACTCGTGCCAATCTTGGCTGAAATGGAAATGAACGGCATTTTGCTAGACAGCGACTTCCTTACCAATATGTCCGCTGACCTCAGCGAACAGCTAGACGGTCTGATTGCTGAGATCCATAAAACAGTTGGCTATGAATTCAACATTGCCTCCACGCAGCAACTGAGCAAAGCACTCTACATTGATATGGAAATTGTGCCGCCGCGTGGGACAAAGAAGCTTGCTTCTGGCGGCTACTCGACTGCTGCGAATGTCTTGCAAGACCTTGCCGAAGAGCATCCAATAGTTGCCAAGATTATGGAACATCGGGAGCTGTCTAAGCTGCGCTCGACATATCTTGAAGCGCTGCCAAAGGCGGTGAATCCGAATACGGGACGCATTCATACGAACTTCAATCAGGCAGGCACTGTGACAGGCCGGATTGCGTCGTCTGACCCGAACCTGCAAAACATTCCTATGCGTACCGCGCTAGGGCGCAAGGTGCGCCGTGGATTTGTCGCTGCTCCAGATCATCAGCTTGTCGCACTGGACTATTCGCAAATTGAACTGCGCGTCGCTGCCCACATGGCGAATGATGACTTCATGATCAATGCTTTCCGCGAAGGACAAGACATTCACACGTCAACCGCCGCAGCGGTCTTCAACGTCAAAAACTTGGAAGACGTTGACCGTGACCAGCGTCGTAAAGCCAAGGCGATCAACTTTGGTCTGTTGTATGGAATGGGGGCGTTTCGCTTGTCGCGCGAAACGGGTGTCACCTTGGGCGAAGCGGAAGAGTTCATCGAACAATACTTTGCGCGTATTCCTGGCATCAAAGCCTATTTGGATGGCACTATTGAAAAAGCACAAGAGACTGGCTATGTGGAAACCCTGCTTGGTCGCCGACGCTATTTCCCCATTTTGCAGCGTGAAGCGGGCACGTATCAAGATCGTCAAGCAAGGCTACGGGCGGAACGTGAAGCGATCAATGCACCCATTCAAGGCACGGCAGCGGACATTATGAAGCTGGCAATGTTAGACCTTGGTCGCAATCTCAGCAGCAACATCCCAGACGCCAAAATGCTGCTCCAAGTGCACGATGAATTGGTCTTTGAAGTGCCATCTGACCAAGTCGATGATTTAGTTGGCTATGTCAGACCCGTCATGGAAGGCGCATTTGACTTGGCAGTACCAATCAAGGTGGATGCGAAAGCCGGTGTCAACTGGGAACAAATGACGGATTTGTAAACACATTGTCACGAGACGGGATCCTCCAAGGATCCCGTCTCGTTTTAAAGCCACAAATCTCGAAAAACCTCTAAACCAAACGTTAACAACTCTGCAACGGACTTTACAGTAAAGTGAGGGTACCGATATTGCAGGTAGTTAGGGTATTCGGAAATAGGTATGGGGTTTTATAAGGTCAATTTTCTTCCAATGTGGCTCGCAGCGCTGGGCTTAGCGCTGATTCAGCCACTGTCTGCGGTTCAGATTCTGCAGGCCTCGGAACTTCCTCCAAATCCACAAGTAAGTCATGTCATTCATGTCAGTATTGATGGTCTCACGGCAAGCATGCTGCAAGATCAGCTTGCGAATGACACCACTGGCCGCTATGCTGCGTTTCAACGTCTTGTTGACGAAGGCGCGTCCACGTTCAACGCGCGCACTGACTACGACACCACTGTGACGTTGCCAAATCACATTGGCATGCTGACTGCGCGTCCACTCTGGCAAGCTGAAGGGGTGTCAGACAAACATCACCACGGATTTCCACATAATGCGTTGCCAGAAGGCGACCGCATGACGTTACATAACTCTGGCAACGAAGCGGCTGGGTATATCTATAGCGTGTTTGATGTAGTGCATGACAACGGCATGTCCACGGCGCTGTATGCCAGTAAAGATCGGTTTGATATTTTTGACATCAGCTACAACGAAACGTTTGGCCGTGGCGATAGCACTGGTGAAGACAACGGGCGGGATAAGATCGATTACTACGCCAACACAAACGCTAGCCTGAGTGCACAGCCGCTACACACCATTGTGATGGCAGAACTACCCCAGTATCATCCCAATTACACCTTCATTCACTATGCTGACCCAGACTATGTTGGGCATGTGCACGCTTTTGGCTCAGATGAATACTTTGATGCCGTCGCCGATGTAAATGGTTACTTAGCTGACCTCATGCGCTTGATTGAAACGGACCCTGTTTTTCGGAATAACACTGTTTTGATTGTGGCGAGCGACCACGGTGGGACAGATTTCAAAGGCCACGGCGACCAAACCATGCCGATCAATTACACCGTGCCGTTATTTGTGTGGGGCAAAGATGTGGCAGTGAATGCCGATTTGTACGACCTCAATCCGACCAATCGCCAAGATCCGGGGGCAGAACGTCCACCGTTTGATATCGATGTGGTGCAACCATTGCGCAACGGAGAAACTGGCACCTTGGCCTTGGATCTACTAGGCCTGCCGAGTATTCCGTGGTCGTTTATGACCAACGCGATGAACGTGGCTGACTTTGGCTATGAAGGATCGACGCTGAAAGAGTTGTTTTTGCCTTTGGTGCTGCTGGGGCGTTAGTTGTCTAGATTGCTTGGCAAGGTCTTCACCCAAGACGACACAACTGAATATCAATATCAAGTGTGCTTACCTTTGCGGCAACTAATGCGAGGGATGATCCTCCGACTAAGAAAAGTTTCCCCGGATAGCGATAGCATCGTCCCAATGCAGATAAAAATTGTTGCATGACCTTAGCGGTAACTTCAGTCATTACGTTGTGCCCATAGTTGATCTAAGAAAACATGCAGCGTGTCTTCATATACGCTCTGCTGGTTGTACTTTTCTTGTTGCGCTGCTAACTGCCGTAGCCCTTTCTCGCCATGATGCTGGTCTACTGGCACTAAGCCATAGTGTGCTTCCCCAAAATAGTTAGGCAATTCTTGAAAGTTGTCTAGCAATAGGTTGAGTTGAACAGCCCAGAGCTTCTGGAGATAGACAGCTGCTGTGTAGTAGTGCCGGAGAGTGCTAGCAGTTGCGAGAGGTAATTGTGCAAACTGGGTTGCGTGTCGTGATGCTAGTGCTGGATGACGTAGAAATAACGGGATGAGCGTGTGGTTGAAGCGTGCTTCAGTATGCTCTGCAAGTGCAATTGTTAAGTCTTCAAATGTTAGTGTGGGGACTGTTGTCTCCTGAACTGCACGTAGAAAGGGTACATCAAAAGAGTGCAGCGCTTGCACGATAGCGTCATTTTGAATGAGCGGAGAGGCGACCATGCTGTTAATGTATCATATCCGTTTTGGATATGAAGTTGTTGGCAAGCACGTAGACCTTTCTGGACGCGAATTTCGCGAAAACAAGCGAATTCGCGCGAGTGTTTTTTTGCCTTAGGTGAATTAAGACCATAGCTGCTAGCCTGCACCACAACATAAATGTCATCCCAGACGCGAACGAATGATAAATAAGTTAGCAGTAACATAGTGCGTCTGGGATCCCTTTATAGTTCAATTCTGTTTTCCGAGACATTGTCTCCTAATGAGATCCCGCACACGCTGTCTATCTGTTGACTTTATCGCACTTCGTTCGTGCGCGGGATGACGTCAATCCTTTGTCTATGGCTAGCAGCACAAGTTATGAAGCTAGCTCGTACTAATTCGCGTCCTCACCAGTCATCGTATTATCCAATAATCTGCACCTGACTAGGCATCACACGCACTGTATCCCCAACTTGCACCTCTGGCGTATCAATCAAATCAAAATCTAGACTGGCGCTTTCAGCCGCGAGACGCAGCCGCGTTGTCGCACCCCGGAAAGAGACGTCTGTAACGGTTCCTGCAATTCCGTTAGAGGTAGACAGTTGCGCTCGTTCTGGTCGAATAAGCACTGTAGCTGAACTGCCAATGGGTTGATCAGTCTCAACTGCCAATGTCGCAAATGGCAATTGCACGCCATCCGCTGCCAGCGTTCCTTGGAACACATTCGAAAACCCCAAAAATCGCGCGGTAAATTCAGAATTTGGATTGGCATACACCGCTTGCGGCGGCCCGGCTTGTACGATCTCACCAGCGTTCATAATCAGCATGCGATCTGAAATGGCGAAGGCTTCTTCTTGGTCATGCGTGACGTAGATTGTGGTTTGGCCTAGTGTGCGCAAAATTTGGCGCAGTTCATCAAGTAGCGTTTCCCGCAGGGCGCGATCTAGCGCGCCGAGTGGTTCGTCTAGCATCAACAGACGGGGTTGGGGGGCAAGCGAACGGGCAAGCGCTACGCGCTGCTGTTCGCCGCCAGAAAGCGTGTTGACATCGCGGTCTTCAAACCCGCTGAGTCCGACTAAGGTGAGCATCTCTGTGACGCGGGATTGCTGCTCGGCAGCAGGTTTCTTGGCAGTTTTCAATCCGAAGGCCACGTTTTCAGCAACGCTTTTATGTGGAAATAAGGCATAGTCTTGAAACATCAACCCAAAGTTACGCTTGTGCGGTGGCACGTTGGCAAGCTGAACAGTGTTCCAAGCAACAGTGCCGGCATCTGGCGGTAACAGCCCAGCAACAATTTGGAGCAGGGTCGATTTTCCGCAGCCGCTTGGCCCAAGCAGAGTCACAATTTCACCAGCTTCAACGGTCAAAGAGACATTGCGTAAGACTTGCTTGCTATCAAACGCTTTGGTAATGGCATGAAGGTCCAACATTGCACTGATTTTACTTGGTTAGCGCTGTGACCAGGGAAGGTTCGCTGAGTCTGTTAACCCGATAACAAACTCTTGTGAAGGTGTTTTTCTTGGCAAATAGTAGAGACTGTAGTTGCACATAGCAACTGCGCCTTACCTTCGGACGACTTTGCTCAGTGGGGGCGCCTCTTTTTATTGTTGCTGCCAAAAACCTTAAAAACTTAAAATCCGCGTTCATCTGTGCTCGTCCGCGGCTAGTAAATTCTGCACTTACTAACTGGCTACAGCGCTTTGAACGGAAGTAATTTCATTGTGATAAGCTTTCGCGATGAAAAACACCCCGCTGATTCGCGTTCTGTTGCTGGTTGCGATGGCTGCCGCTTGGGGGCCGTCATTTATGTTCATCAAGATTGCCGTGGCTGAAATTCCACCAATGACATTGGCTGGTTTCCGACTTGGGTTGGCCGCTGTATTGCTGTATGTCATCCTGCGCTTTCAAGGGCGGCGCTTACCGCGGGACGGCAAAGCATGGTGGCATTTGTTTGTAACGGCATTTTTCCATATGTCGGTGCCGTTTGCGCTGTTCTCTTACGGTGAGCAGTACATCGACAGTGCGCTGGCGTCCATCATCAATGGGACGTTGCCGCTGTGGACGGTAGTCGCGGCGCATTTCTTTATCCCGACAGATCGCATTACAGTGCCTAAAGCGATTGGCGCTGGTATCGGCTTTGTCGGCTTACTTTTCTTGCTGGGTCCCAGTCTCTTTGGCGGGCTAAGTGGCTCTACCATTGGCGTTCTGGCAATTGTCGTCGCGGTGCTGATGTATGCAGTGGCATTCATCCTAGAAGCGATGTGGTTGAAAGGCAAAGAACCGCTTGTGGTGCCATCGGCCCAGTTGATTGCGGCGACGGTTATGCTGCTGCCGGTGGCGTTATTCTTTGAGCAACCGTGGCAACTGCCAACACCGTCGTTCACGGCAATTGGATCGTTACTGTTTCTGGCCATCATCGGAACAGCGATTGCGTTTGTGTTGTTCTACGCTTTGTTAGATCGCGCTGAGCCGAGCTATGTGTCGATGTCAATTTACATGGTGCCGATTTTTGGCGTGCTGTTCGGTGTGCTGATCTTGGACGAAACGCTACACTGGTACACTTTGGTTGGCTTTGGCCTGATCTTGATTGGGGTGGCCTTTGTGAATGGCTTTATCAAGATTGGTGGCTCAAATAAGGAGGCATTAGCAACATGACACAGACAGATCTTCCAATTGGACAAGACGTCCCAAGTTGCGACATCCAACCCCCGCACCATGAACCTCAAATTGGGCGTTACGTGACGCTGCGGGCCGTTATTCCGGCGGTCGACGGCCCAAATTTGTATCCTGGCGTGCAAGGCTCTCAGGACGCAGATGACCAGTGGGTATATATGCCGTATGGTCCTTGGCAGTCTGAAGCCGACTTCACCGCGTTTTTAGAGGGCATGGTGGGCAGTCAAGACCCGCAGTTCTGGGCGGTGATTCATAATGGCGCTGCGGTTGGAGTGGTGAGTCAGCTCAACATTGTGCCAAGCATGCGCCGACTTGAACTCGGGCACATTTGGTATCTGCAGGCTGTGCAGCAAACGAAGGTCAATACAGAGACGATTTATTTGCTATTGAAGGATGCGTTTGAGCGTTTGAACTATCGGCGCGTGGAATGGAAGTGTGATCATTTGAACGCCCGGTCTCGCGCGGCGGCACTGCGCTTAGGCTTTCAATTTGAAGGTATTTTCCGGCAGCACATTGTCTACAAAGACCGCAACCGAGACACGGCGTGGTTCAGCATGTTAGACAGTGAATGGCCGCGCATCAAAGCCAATATGGAGCGCTGGCTGTATGGCACTGAAGAAGGGTTGTCGTTACGTGCGTTGAACGCTGCGGCTTAGTTTTCAGCCTCTTCTGCTGACATCATCTCAGCCATTGGAATGCGGACCGTGATGGTGGTGCCTTTGTGAATGACGGAGTGGACATCTACAGTGCCGTTGAGCAGTTCAGCACGTTCGCGCATGTTGACCATCCCTAAGCTGCCTAATTGGTCATAATTGGCCTGAATTTGCCCCAAATTGAGGCCTACGCCATCGTCTGACACTTCTAAGACCAGATCGTTTTCATCTGAATAGACGCTGACGTAGATGTTCTGGGCAGCGGCGTGTTTCTGTGCATTGATGACGGCTTCTTCGGCAATATAGAACAGAATGGTGCTGGCGTCTGTGCCTTTTAGTTCAGGCAACTCGGGTGAGACGGTCAGGTAAATTTCTTGCCCATACGTGGCTTTGATCTTGTCCGCCAGATTCATCAGAGCAGATCGTAATCCTCGACTTTCCAAGACCAGCGGTCGCATCGTGAACAACATATAGCGAATGGTTTTGGTGGTGTCGCGGGCAAGCTTTTCAATGTCTTGCAGTTCTTGTTTCGCTCGCTCTGGATCCGTATCGATCATGCGGCGGGCGAAGTTGGCCCGCATGGTTAGCGCTGCCATATTTTGGGCGGGGCCATCGTGAAGTTCACGGGCCAGTTGCTTACGCGACTCGCTATGCACTTGCAAGATGCGGTCATCATCGGTGCGAATAGCTTTGACCAGTTGATGTTTCTGAATGGCGTTTGAGGTTTGTTGCGCAATGGCATCGAGCAGTTTGACTTTCTCTTCCCCAAAATAGTTTTCTTCAGGGTGCAAGAATACAAATGCCAGATCGCGGCCATAGACAATTTTGGCGGGGACAATTGCGGCAGACTTGAATTGCATCAGAGAGCGGTCTAGACCTAGAACTGCATCGTCAGTCACGCTTTCAACAACGACGCTCTTGTTTTCATCTAGTGCTGTGGCAAGCGCCCCTCCGCGCGAAATTAGCAACATCCCCGTGTCATTTGGGTTGATCCCAACTGCGCTTTCTACTACCAACATGTCATTGTCAGCAGAGGGTCGCAATGCCAGCCCACAGAGAGGGACATCTGTTTCGGTTTGGCGCGTAATATCGGTTGCGAGCTGTAATGCAGCACGACTAAAAAAGGTCGCCTGTTGGCTTCCTTTGCCGATATGGGCATCTAGTAGCGCAGCGAGCTTGATGAACGCATTGGCAGAAACGGAGTTGATAGGGTGACTACTCATGGAATTTGGGCAACTTAGGGTAATACGTTGAGTTCCCAATAGTTGCAGATTTTTTCAATTGTGACAGTGAGGTCTTCAAACGTACTTGGTTTTTGAATGTACGTATTACAGCCTTCAGCAAAACTCTGCTTCAGATCTTCCTCATCTTTACTGCTGGTAAGCATCACGACGGGAATATGGGCTAAGCTAGCGTCTGACTTAATGGCGCGTAGACATTCTATGCCATTCATCACCGGCATACGGATATCCATCAGAATTAGACTCGGTGCCGGATTTTCGGCTCGCAAATAATCTAGACATTGCTGACCATGATGAACCACCACTAAGGGGTTAGCTATGTTGTGTTTTTTCCAGATGCGCTGCATAAAGCGCACTTCATGTTCACTGTCTTCAACTAACAAGACCGGGGTCACTGTGTTATTCATCTGTGCTACTTAATGTCTTAGACAAGGTGACCTTAAACAGGCTACCAACATCTACTGTCGAATTGACAGATGCGGAGCCACCAAGGTATTCAGCAGCACGCTTTACAATGGCCAGGCCAATGCCAGTGCCAGGAAATTCACTTTGCAGATGTAGTCTTTCAAAAATCCCAAACACGCGGGTTAAATGTTGCGGTGCAATTCCAATACCGTTGTCTTGCACAATGAAGCCCCAATGCGTCTGATCTGCTTGGCAGGTGACACGAATGACTGGGCGACGTCTCGCAGGGACGTACATAACGGCGTTGGTGAGTAAATTTGAGAAGATCTGTTCCAGTAGTGCGTAGTCAGCCGTAATTGTTGGGAGGTTTTCATCAATCCGAATTGCTGCATTCTGATCTAGATTTAGCCGATCTACTAAGCCAGACAGAAACGGTTGCATCGGGATCTCTTCTAACTCCAAGACGCGCCGACCAATGCGACTATACTCTAACAAATCTTGGGTTAAGCGGTCAATGTACGCGGCATTGTCATCAATGTATTTCAGGTACTCGAGGGACTCTGCACTCAAGGTCTCTGCATTGTCTTGCCGGATGAAGTCAGCATAGTTGCGGATGGCACGTAACGGTGCCCCTAGATCATGGGAGACGCTATAGGCAAATGCGCGTAGCTCACGATTACTGACTTCGAGGGCAGCGGTCCGCTCAACCACATTCTCTTCAAGCCGCGCATTGAGTTCTTTCAGCATCGTGACACGCTCTTTTTGATTCGAAACGTCGGCCACAATTCCTACAAATCCAATGTTGTTGTCGTGATCATCTGTAATGCGGCCGGTTAGCCCTTCACCAACAAATGTTTCACCGTCTTTTCTGACAAATTCTTGAATAAAAGGCAGCTGCGCGTTAGGCATATTGGCATTGATGCGCTGTTGTCCTAGTGTTTTGAAATCGTCAACACTAGGTAAGAGCTCTTTTGTAGACAGTCCAACGAGTTCGTCTGCTGTGTACCCAAATAAGCGCTCTGCTGCGGGATTTGCCATTTGGATTTTGCGGTCAGTGGACGTGAAGAATAGAGCCCGCGGAATAGCATTAAATACGGCTCGGAGTTGCGAAGACGCAAGCGCTAATTCTTGGCGCGTACGCATTGCCTCTGTAATGTCACGAATGATCCCAAGGAAGCCGACAAGCGTGTCGCCATCATACAACGCGCTGGGGGCGCTAGAGCCACAAAAGACCTCACCACTCCGTTTCTGATAAGACACAAGCAAAAGACCGATGGTGTCATTCATGATCCCCGACTCAAAATAATTTTGGGAAGATTGATCAAATTCTCGTTGGCTGACGTAGAGTAACCCCGCATGCTGACCAATGAGTTCCGATTCAGAGTAGCCAAACAAATCACAGAAGGCGGTGTTGACATAGGCCAAATGCCGGTCTGCACTCACGACAACTAACGCCTCTGGCAATGACCCATAGGCTTGTGCGTAGTTGGGCGTCGTGCGTTTTAAATAAGCTTGGACAGCTTCAACTGCTTGCAGATTATGTGCGGGCAATGACATTACTAGTTCTTTTACTCAGTAATATCTGGGGCTTTGGGAAGTGTAAAGTAAAAACGACTACCTTCACCAATATTGCTCTCTACACCGACTGTCCCCCCAAGTCGGGACACAATGCGTTCTACAATTGAAAGCCCAAGGCCATGGCCTTGCTGTTCACGGTTTTGCTTTAGGCGGGTGAGGGGCAGGAACAGTTTCTTTTGTTGTTCTTGGGCAATGCCATTGCCGTTGTCTGACACCCAAAACTGCACCCGATTATTGTCGAGCGCCATCCAGCCGACTGTAACAATGGGTGGACGCCCACCGTACTTAATGGCGTTGGTAATGTAGTTGACCCAGACTTCCTCTATCCACAGGGCGTGGGCTTCAACTGTTGGCCACGTATTCGAGATAATCAGTTCTGCGTCATATTCCATGACCATGTCATCGACGCGAGACCGGACTTCATTCATGACGAGGTTCATGTTTACCCGTTCCATGGGCACTTCTTCAGTGCGTACAGTAGCGAGCAGGAGTAGTTCGTCAATGATCGTGCTGGCCTTGGCGGCATGTTGCAAGATGACCGATAGATATTTATGCAGCGAAGAGTTGACTTCTGGATTGAGTTCCATCCGCGCGACTTCGGCGTAGCCAATAATCAGTGCAATGGGATTACGCAGATCATGCGCGACGGTATGGGCAAAGGCGTCTAGCTCTTTATTTTGAATTTGAAGTTGTGAGGCTTTTTGGCGTAGTGCAGCTTCAGCTTGAATTCTCCCAAGTAGGTTTTCAAACTTTGCCAGCGCCTGTGCTAGCTTCATATGCAGCACATTTAAATAGCGGCGACTATTGTCTTTGGTAATGTAATCTGTGACGCCCAACTCTAGTGCTTCGATGGCGACTTTTTCGGAGCCAGCCCCTGTCAGCAGCACAATCGGAATCTTGATGTTTCGCTCAATCACAAGTCTACAGAGCTCAAGACCTGTCATGCCAGGTAAGAGATGATCGGTGACGATGAGATCAAAGGTGCCAGGGCGTTCTTCAATCAATTTCAGCGCATTTTCTGCGCGACGAACATCGGTAATGTTGTAGGTATACCCAACATCGCGCAAGGCGCGCTTGAAAGCCGCCACGTCGTGGAAGTTGTCTTCTACTAACAACATATTCACGGTTTTTGTCATGATGCATTCATTAAACCTTATTTTGCGCGTTCTCAAAAGAGAATGCCATAATCTCGTACGCGTCTTAAACAAAAAAGCGCCAGTCTTAGACTGACGCTTTTTGTTTATTTTGATAAGTACTTTTTATGCAGCCTTCTTCAACACTGGCAAGCCGTTCTTGGTTTCAGAAACAACGTAACCAGCTGGAACTGCGTCCAAAGCGCCGTCTTTTTCTTCCTTTGAGAAGAAGTAGAGGGTGCGGGTGTTGCCGTTCTTCAATGTGGTTTCGCGACCGTGCAAGATGTAGCTAACGCCTTTTGAGTTGGTGTGTGAAAATGCCATGGAATTTTATCTCCTAATCTTTTCGCATCGAAATGAATAAGTTGTACGATGCATATTGTTTTATTTTCAGATAGCCTCTATCTAGAGCCTAACTCGACTACCTATGTTACAAGAATCGGAGTCTCTTGGCTACCTCTGATTTCAAGATTACCATAAAAAGATCGGATGTTCTAGTGTTTTTGCGGGTAAATGTGTAAGGGTTTAGCCTAAAAAATGCAATTTATGCAATTTTTCTGCAACTAAGTTTGTGGAGCGTTAGGGTCGTACGTTAATTTGCCGTGTTTTAGCCAAGAGCGAATACCGACGAGACGTTCGCGACCTTGGGCTAATTTCTTGAAATTTGGTCGGAGCGACCAGGCTAAGAGGATAATGCTGAAGACGCCATAGAAGACGTATATCCACGGAATGACGCCAGCGTTGGCTTGGAATACCATGATGATGGTCGCCGTGATGGCAATGGTCATTGTGGTGACAGAGGCATAGCCAATCCCAAACAGAACAATTAGACCCGCAGGGAAAATAAGCAGCGCAATCCAGCCAGAGAACGCGACTGCGCCCCCAAAAGCGCAAGCGCCACCGGCACCACCGCCAAATTTTTTGACAATACGACCATCTGGCAGCGTTTCTTCATACCGTAGAAAGATATTCCAATTGTGGCCAATAATGGCGGCTAGGCCCACTATAACAGTTGCCCAATATCCTAGTGGCGTGGCAGGTAACAGTGCTTTGGCAATGAGCACCGCGCCCATGCTTTTGAACACATCTAGCCATGCAGTGCAGAAACCAGCCCAGAACCCTGCGGCGCGCATGGAGTTCGTCCCACCCGTTCGTCCACTTCCATGTTCGCGTACATCCTTGCCTGTGAAAAGGCGTACAACCAGCAGCCCTGAAGGAATAGTGCCCATCAGATAACCACCAATGACGAGGAGAATGCTAAGCAATATCGGGTTCATAATTCTCTAAAAGTTTCTACGCAACTACGAATTTAACAACTGATGTGAAATTCGCGCTCATTATACTCACCTGTTAGAAATGGGTATGTGAATGATGTTGTTTCGTTAGGGATTTCAGCGGTGTGGGCGCCGAATTAGGCAACACACCAATAGTGCGTCATCTCTTCAAACCCCTCACTAGCCAAAAAGGCACGGATTTCCTTTCTAGCGTCAAGCGATGAGACAGTCGCTAGGAGCATTGGGCGTTCCAACACCTTCCAAAGTGCAGGACGCTTCTGATGGTCCGCAAGAGCAATATCGCGCAACGTTTCCCTAATTTTATGGGCATCTGCATCTACAAATCGCGCGACATTGTGTCTTGCGCGCAGCAACTGTTTAGAAATTTGCCTTCTTGTTTGTCCGGCATCCCAAATAATGCGCGTCGCGATTTCGCTAACGGTCCTTTACACATCAGCAATCAGCCGATTAGCGCTCAGGCGTTTTATACTTATCCCATGCTACACGTTCACTACCAAAACGCAGGCGAGGAAGAACTCGCTGAACTCATTCGTCCGCTTCTAGACCCGCAAATCCGCTTTACGATTGGTGCAGCGCATCCAGATCGCTTGGCTTGTCATGTCCTTGTGGCTGGCGGCTTAGACGATCCAGAAACATTTGATTCACGCGCCGAGCTGACGCATGTGGTTTTACCATGGGTGGGCGTTTCGACGCATACGCAAAGCTTAGTCAAAGCCCGTCCTCATCTTAGCCTGCATAATTTGCATCACAATGCGGCGGCGACAGCTGAAACTGCGATGACACTCTTGCTGTGTGCTGCGCAAAAAACGCTCCAGTGGGATAGTGCCCTTCGCCAAGGGACGTGGCGCGACTTGACAACCGTTGCCGAAAATACGCTGAGCCTAGCGGGGCGCAACGCCTTGATCTTGGGCTATGGGGCCATTGGTAAACGCGTTGCCCAGCAGTGCCAAGCTTTTGGGATGAACGTTAGCGCCATTCGCCGCTCTGTCACTCAACCTGTGAAGGATGTAAACGGTGTTACGCAGCATCCGGTCTCAGCGTTTCATAATTTATTGCCCAACACCCAAGCGCTAATTTGCATTCTGCCAGCCACAAACGAAACCAAGAATTTCATCACTGCTGAAGCATTTGAACTGTTGCCTAAGAACGCAGTGTTTGTAAATGTAGGGCGAGGGTCTAATGTAGACCAAGAAGTGCTCTATAACGCGCTGAAGAACGGCGACATTTCCGCTGCTGGCATTGATGTTTGGTACAACTACCCCAAAGGCGTTGACCGCAGTCGCTATGACGTTGTTGACGTGCATCCAGCAGAATATCCGTTTTGGGAATTAGACAATGTGGTCTTGTCACCACACCGGGGCGGCATGGGGGATCAGACAGAGCCTGCTAGAGCAGTCGAGCTTGCCAAAGTACTCAATGCCATCGTCCGCGGCGAAGATGTGCCTAACAAGATTGATTTTGAACGGCAGTATTGAGATGGGGCGCTAGTTGGTAGGTTTGATAGTTTGTTGGTTGGCTAGTGAGTCTTGGGTGATCCGCGACTTACTAACAAACTAACCAACCAGCAAACCAAAGCGTGTACTCCCGGCAGGACTCGAACCTGCGACGCAAGGTTTAGGAAACCCACGCTCTATCCCCTGAGCTACGGGAGCGATTACACAGCATATTATAGCGAGAAAGACGATTGATAGAGTAGAGAGACAGAGACAGAGAAGGAAGACTCGGGCAAAGCTTACATACCTATAGGCTCCCTGTGACGCTAAAATTTGACTATGCTCACTTACCTTATTCTCGGCATCCAATCTTTCATGGTCATCTATGGCGTGTACACGTTTTTCAATGCGCGCTACTGGCATTGGCCTAATAAAGAAATTGTTGGCAACCACGCCCGCATTGCTGGCGGAATCTGTTTGCTGATTTTGCCATTCATGGTGATTCTCAATCTCTCCGAAGCCCGCTTTGATCCAGCGTCTTTGAATCGGATAAATATTCTCGGCACGTTCTTCATCGCCTATGGATCGTTTGGGATGGGCAGAGCGTTTTATCGGGGACGGTATGAGAAGTGAGGGTGAGAGTTGATAGTTGATGCGTGAGGTTTGGGTTTAGGTCTTGGCTAACGATAGAGCTAGCGGATAGTTGACCCATCTGCCTCGTCATTCTCGTCCGCGGCAAAAATAAAAAACAAAAAGGCTGATCGAAATTCATCGACCAGCCTTTTTTACTTCTTTCAGGTTGTAATTGTATGAGTGGGTTTAACTCACTCGTCAACTATCAACTCTCACCCTTCGACAGGCTCAGGGCAAGCCCTAGATCATCCCCGTCGTCAACGCGCGCTTGATTTCAGCAATCTGCTGCGTGACTGGAATTTCACGTGGGCAAGCGTTGGTGCAGTTGAATGCGGTGCGGCAGCGCCAGACGCCCATTTGTTGGTTCAAGATCCCCAAGCGTTCTGAGGCAGCGCGGTCGCGGGTGTCAAACACAAAGCGATGCGCGTTGACCAGCGCGGCTGGGCCAACATACTTGCCATTGGCCCAGAATGAAGGGCATGAGGTGGTACAGCAGGCACACAGAATACACTTGGTGCCTTCCATGATCTTTTCTTGCTCGGCAACGCTTTGGAGGCGTTCGCGGCCATCTTCTGGCAACGGTTCGTCGTTGACCAAGAATGGCATCACAGAGCGGTAGTGATCAAAGAACGGTTCCATGTCGACAATCAAGTCTTTGATGACTGGCAAGCCCATCAGCGGCTCAACGGTAACCGTATCGCCTTCTTTCTTGATGGCATCTTTCACCAACAGCTTACATGCCAGTTGGTTCGCACCATTGATGCGCATCCCATCTGACCCACACACACCGTGAGCGCAGCTGCGGCGCAAGTTCAAGGTTCCGTCTTGGAAATACTTGACTTGGTGCAGCGCATCCAGAATGCGATCGGTGGGTTCGACATCGACTTCGTAGGTGCCCCACCAAGCCTTGGCGTCTTTTTCAGGATTGAAACGTTTGATTTTTAGAGTTAGTTTCGTCATGATACTTTCCTCGGCTTAGTAAACGCGTGGCTTTGGCTCAAAGCGTTTCAAGTTGACTGGCCGATCGTTCCACTTTTCACCAGCCCCGTTTGGCGTTGGTTGCGCGGTAGA
>JAHDIM010000388.1 GCA_020630805.1 Anaerolineales bacterium | reverse complement strand
CGCCTTCAGTTTCCGCGACAAAGCTGTTCCCGCAACTGTTGAGGATGGCTTCATACACTGCGCCAGTTTTGAGACCCGCAGCTGTGCCTAACATCAGCCCTTCGTTTAGTGACCACAGGTGGATGAACGCCAGCATGTTGGTGAGCAGCTTCACAATGGATGAACTCCCAACCGGTCCCATATGTAACACCGGGTCGCCCGTGACAGCTAAGAGATGCTTGTATTTTTCAAAGGCCTCGTCTGAACAACCCGCCAATACGGTAATCGAGCCTTCGTGTGCGAGCGGGATCCCGCCAGTGACTGGCGCTTCAATGACATCGATGTTCTTTTCAGCGGCTTTGGCTTGAATGCGCAGCAGCAACTCGCGGTCTGTCGTACTGTGGTCAATCCATGCCGTGCCAGGTTGCATTGCATCAATCACACCGCCGCTTCCAAGTAGCACGTCTTCAATGATCGGGGGATTGGTGAGTGCAGTGAGGACAACTTCTACTTGGGAGGCCAACTCTGCGGCGCTAGAGGCTGCAGTTGCCCCTCGTTCAATACAGGGTTCCATCGCTTCTGGACGGATATCGAACACAACAAGTTCGTGCCCCGCTTTAATCATATTCTTGGCAACGGCGATCCCTAGTTCGCCAATCCCGATCAGACCTAATTTCATGATGTTGTAATTTCCTTTTCAAGGCAGCACTTGGCTGCGAAATAGTGTGTTATTTGGCATGGATAAAGTGTTTGTAGTCAGGCACTCAACCCATAACTTAGTATTCAAAACAAGTACGGTATGATTCTAGCGTCAGGACAATAACTGGACAAGCAACCCGCATAATTTCAGGCGCAGAATAGTCACCGTTTGCGCTCAAGCGCAATGCAAATGAATACCTATAATGTTCAATTCTGGGTATGTAATGTTGTTGCGTACCAATGACTCGTTTTATGACATCACCAGACTTTATCCCTTTGCCAGATTACACTGAATATCCAGAAGCAGAGATGCGCGCCCGTGCAGAAGCGTTTTACGCCAACATCAAACGCCGCCGGACCGTGCGTGAATTTTCAGACCGTCCCATACCACGGGACATTATTGAAACGTGTTTGCTAGCGGCTGGAACCGCGCCCAACGGGGCAAACTTGCAGCCCTGGCAATTTGTCGTAATCAATGATCCCGAAGTCAAACGGAAGATTCGAGATGCAGCAGAAGAGGAGGAGCGTGCCTTTTACAATGGCCGTGCGCCGCAAGAATGGCTCGATGCGCTCGCGCCACTTGGGACAGATGCCAACAAAGAGTTCCTCACCACAGCCCCTTATCTCATCGCGATTTTTGGCAAAGCGTATGATCTTTTGCCAGACGGCACTAAGGTCAAGAATTACTACGTCACAGAGTCGGTTGGGTTAGCGACTGGCACACTGTTGACGGCCATTCATGAAGCAGGGTTAGTTTCGCTCACCCATACGCCTAGTCCAATGGGCTTTCTCAATGAAGTCCTCGAGCGTCCAAAGAACGAGCGCGCCCTCATCTTAATGGTCGTGGGGTATCCAGCAGAAGACTGCCAGATTCCACGCCATGCTATGCAGAAAAAAGCGCTGGATGAGTTTGTGACATTTATATAGCTTTACCGCTGAGTGCGCTGAAGACGCTGAGGGGGAGCGAGTTGAAAGAGTAGTATGAGGTAATTTTAGGGAGATTGTGAGATGCAGACTGGTAAACGACACGATGCGTTGACGGAGAAGATTATTGGCGCAGCAATTGAAGTGCATCGTAATCTTGGGCCTGGTTTACTGGAGTCGACTTATGAGATCTGCTTATGTCATGAGTTAAGTCTGCGCGGACTTCAATTCCGTCGTCAAGTGGCTTTGCCAGTTGCCTATAAAGGCATCAATTTAGATGCAGGTTACCGGCTTGATGTTGTCGTTGAGGACCAGGTTGTCTTGGAATTAAAGGCAGTTGATAGTATCCAATCCGTGCACGAAGCTCAACTTATGACCTATCTGAAACTTAGCGGCTATCAAATTGGTTTGCTCATGAACTTCAATGTGAAATATCTAAAACAAGGCATAAAACGCATTGTCAATCAATTTGATGACCGCAACATTACACCGTAGTTATTCTCTTTTCATTTCAAACAAAAAACTCAGCGGTCTCAGCGCCTTCAGCGGTTAGTCTTTACTAAACAATCCTATGATCAAATCCTACAAACAGTATGAAATCCCTGCCGATGCAGCTTATGACGCAATTGTCATTGGCTCTGGCATGAGTGGGCTGGCGGCGGCGGCAACCATGGCACGTGAGGGTGAAAAGGTCTTGGTGCTGGAAAAGCACTACACGGCTGGTGGCTTTACGCATGTGTTCAAGCGTAGCGGCTATGAATGGGATGTTGGCATCCATTACATTGGCGGCGTAAGCCACCCCAAAGCCACGCTGGCGTCTCTATTCCACTACTTGAGCAAAGGTCAGTTGGAATGGGCTGACATGGGGGAAGTCTACGACCGCGTAATGTTTGGTGATGAAGTATTCGACTTCCACAAAGGGCCAGATAATTGGAAAGCGCATCTCAAAGAACGGTTTCCAGACCCCTTAGACCAAAGGGCAATTGATCAATACCTAGACTTAGTGCAGCAGGCCAACGCGGCCAGCCGTAATTTCTTTGCTGAGAAAGCAATGCCCTCTGCCATGTCTGCGGTCATGGGCAAACGCATGCGCAAGCCGTTTCTCCAGTTTGCCAGTCAAACCACGCGGGAAGTGTTGGAAGAGCTGACAACGAACGAAAAGCTAATCGGCGTGTTGACCGCGCAATTTGGTGACTATGGCGTCAGTCCAAGCAACAGTAGCTTTGCGATGCAGGCGCTGGTTGCGAACCATTACATGCAAGGTGGGGCCTTTCCCGTTGGTGGATCAGCGCGTATTGCGGAAACCATCTCAGAAACCATTGCCGATGCTGGCGGGATAGTTCTAACTAACGCTGGTGTCACTGAAATTCTAGTCGATGGCAAAAAGGCAACCGGCGTACGCTTAGAAGATGGTCGCGAACTGCAAGCACCGATCATCATCAGTAGTGCGGGCGTGATGAACACCTACAAGCGTTTCTTACCTGCTGAGCTGTCTGCCAAACTAGGCTTGCCACAACAGATTGAAACTGTGAAGCCGTCCGTTGCGCACCTCGGGCTTTACATTGGCTTCAAGGAATCGACAGTAGACCTGGGGTTACAAAAGGCCAACTATTGGATTTATCCCGAAGGTAAGTACAACCACGATGCCAACATCGCGGCATACCGAGCTGATCCTGAATCAGCGTTTCCGTTGGTATACATCTCATTCCCATCGGCCAAAGACCCGACGTGGGACGACCGCTACCCAAACCGCGCAACCGTGGACATCATCACGCTGGCAACGTGGGAAATGTTTGAACCTTGGCTAGGCACAAAATGGAAGCGCCGCGGCGAAGACTACGACGCTTTCAAAGAAACGCTAGCGCAGCGGCTGTTGGACGTGTTGTATCAGCATGAACCGCAGTTACGTGGCAAGATTGATCATTACGAACTCTCGACACCGTTATCCACCAAAGACTTTGTCAACTATGAAAACGGCGAAATCTACGGTATTGAGCATGATCCAC
>JAHDIM010000387.1 GCA_020630805.1 Anaerolineales bacterium | reverse complement strand
GCGATGAATATTGTCATCGATGCTGCTTTTGGTAGCCTGACACGCACAGAACTCCTGCCGTTGTTGCGCGACGCCGCTATCGCTTACGGCTCGGTAAACTCAGTGGCTGACCTATCTAATCACCCAGCCCTCCAACGCCGCGACATGCTCGTCAATGGCGAACTCGCTAGTCTCATCGGCCCAGCCATCGCGATGGAATACGATGATGATCAGTATGCGGAAGTGCCGCAGCTTGGCGCACATACGCATAAGATCCGAGCAGAATTTGCAAGCTAATTTACTGATCGGCTGATGGCTGATGACTTTGCTGAAATGACAGCACAGAGACCATCAGCTATCAGCCGATCAGCCATCAGCCCCCTATGACTCACAACTACGACAACTGGCTTGGCAACACCCAATCCATCACCACTACACTCAACGTAGAAACTGCCAATCTGATGCAGGTCACACTCAACCGTGCACCGACGCTCCAAACGGGCGACGTGCTACCAAATGCATGGCACTGGATGTATTTCCACGCACCAACAAAAGCGGAACACCTTGGTGTGGAAGGCCATCCTGAGTTAGGCCGCTTCATTCCTCCGATTAGCTTTGGTGACGAGCGTCCGCCGCGCCGCATGTGGGCGGGTGGCAGCTTTCAGTTTTTGAAGCCATTGCGATTGGGCGTTGAAGCAACAAAGCGCTCTACCGTCAAATCGATTACGCCCAAGCAAGGGCGCAGCGGTGCATTGGTATTTGTTGTGGTCGAACACGAAGTGTCTGTGGACGGTGAAACTTGCGTTCTCGAAGACCAAACCATTGTGTATCGCGAGCCGCTGGATGGCCCACCACAAGCAGCGACCAATACCACTGATCCCGTTGATGCTGGTGCATTTAGCGCCAAATGGCAGCCCGACCCAATTATGCTGTTTCGCTATTCGGCGCTGACTTTCAACGGACATCGCATTCATTATGACGTGGATTTTTGTCGTGAGCATGAAGGCTATCCGAATTTGGTTGTGCATGGACCGCTCATTGCCACGTTGATATTGGATCTCTATCAGCATGAGTATCCAGACAAGGTGATGAAAACGTATTCGTATCGCGCACGTAGTCCGTTGTTCATTCCAAATGCGTTTGACGTGAATGGCAGTACTGATGGCAATGGCTGGGCGCGTAATCATCTTGGGCAGTTGGCAATGACGGCTGAGGTTGGGTACTAAGAGTTTTTCACCGTTGAGACAGCTGAGAATGCTGAGGTTTGTCTCAGCGTCTGCAGCGGTCCCAGCGGTTCATGTTTTATGAATCGTTCTTATTTATTTGTTCCCGGAGATAGTGAGCGCAAGCTAACGAAGGCATCTCAAAGTGATGCTGATGTTGTCATCATTGATCTTGAAGATGGTGTTGCACCTAGTCAAAAGGATGTTGCGCGGGACATTATTGTCTCAGCACTTGACGAGCTCGACTTTGGCGACAAGATTGTACTAGTGCGCATCAATGCCATCGAGACACCGTTTGCTGAAGCTGATGTGACAGCGTTGTTGCCAACGACTATTGATGGCATTGTCTTGCCTAAATTAGAACACGTTGCCGCACTTGAAACATTGGCAAACTCGGGATTTACAAAACCCATTTACGGGCAGATTGAATCGGCCTTGGGCGTGATGAATCTCTATCAACTCGTGACCTTCACGCCGAGGTTAGCTGGACTGCTATTAGGTGCTGAAGACTACATTGCCTCAATTGGCGCGCAAGCAACATCCGAACGCGATGAAATTCTGTTTGCGCGTAGTGCGATTGTAAATGCTGCTGCTGCCGTCGAAATTCCGGCAATTGATACGGTCTATACAGATTTTCGAAACGTTGCTGGCATGCAAGCCGATACAGCAAAAGCGCGGCAGTTGGGCTTCTCTGGGAAGTGCGCTATTCATCCGGCACAGGTCGATGTAATCAATGCGGCATGGGCTATTTCTGAAGAAGAAAGAGCTAATGCGGTAGCGTTGTTAGCTGCTTACGATGCGCATTTAGCGAACGGCACTGGAGTGTTTGAATACAACGGGAAGATGATTGATGAGGCCGTGATTCGACGGGTGCGGGGGATTTTATAAATACAGGTGCATCGCACCTGCATCGATTCGCAAGCCGTCTCCTCGTTATGCCTTTTCAAACGACTATCTAAATTCATTCGCATAGGTGCGATGCACCTAGATCCCATAATTGATAACCATCCTCGAACGCCAGCCCGCAACATTCTCCCTATAATCCTTCGTGTGAAACGTCAGATCGAATGGGAAAAGGGTCATTATTACCACATCTACAACCGTGGGCGTTCTAAGTTGTCGATCTTCCATCAACGCAGCAATTATGAGTTTGTCATCCGCAAAATGGCGCGGTATATGCACGAATTACGGGTGATGCCAGTAGCTTGGTGGTCAAGGCAAGGCTATCGAGACTGGGCAATGACTCAAAACATTCTATCTTGAAATCAAGCAGCCCCTAACCGATCCCTGTTCACTACATACACCCCACCTAAAATAAATACTAGCGCAACAGGCATGGTCCACGTCACCACTTCGCCAAGTAGCAACACACCGAGCAATACACCTGTAATCGGAATCATGTACATGGTCATAGAGGTGCGCGTTGCGCCAACCGTTTCAATGAGGAGGTAGTACACCAACGTAGCGGCGGTTGTGACCCCAATCCCCAAGAAAGCGAGATACCCCCAAATGTGTAATGGAATTTCATATTCGGCGGGGTTAGCCCAGATAAAAGTGATGGGGGTAATGAGGCAAAACGACATGATGAATTGCATGCACAGCACGCGAATGCGCCGCACCCAAGTGCTGTCTTCTTGTGGCTGGCGCATCAATACAGGACGGGCAAACACGCCAGACATGCCGTAAAACAGTGCAGCTAACAACACACCCAATTGCCCAATGACGGACTGGCCTAATTCTGACAGCACGCCAAAGCCAACCAGAATAATGACACCAATCAGGCCTAAGATAATCCCAGTGAGTTTGGCCTGATTGATACGATCATCGTCTGTAAAGAAATGCGCCACAATCACGGTGAAGAGCGAAATCGTCGCTGACAAAATTGTCGCTAACCCGCCAGAGATAAATTGCTGTGCCCAAGCAGTAAGTACAAACGCGGTTAGATTCAAAGCACTCAACTGCAAGATCCACAACCACTCGCGCCAGTCACGGTGTGGCCAGGCCCCAAGTAGGCGCAACACAATCAGCAAAAATCCTGCCGAAATCGCGGTGCGGATCATTGCGATGCCAAACGGTGGCACATAGTCCAGAATGACATTGGTCGCAATGAATGACGCCCCCCACACCGCTCCGGGCACCATAATCAACAAGTATTCGGCGATGTTTTTCATTTTGGGGTCCTTGGCTGCCTTTGCCATTTTGAGAAGTTCTATACTATACCTGCCTCTTGTGACAAAATTGGGCAACTAACAAAATATTGCCGCCACAGCATTATTTTGTCGACATTCAGCATCATTTGAACAGCGTTTTCAATTTGGACACACCATGACTTACACCCGAAATCTGCCTGCATCATATAAATCGAATCTGCCTGTTTTTGGCAATTTTGATGTGATTGTTGTTGGCGGTGGTCCGGCAG
>JAHDIM010000386.1 GCA_020630805.1 Anaerolineales bacterium | reverse complement strand
TGAGAGTTGAGAGTTGAGAGTTGAGAGTTGAGAGTTGAGAGTTGAGAGTTGAGAGTTGACGAATTATAAGCTTTTGCACGCGTTGAAACTTATGAATTCTTTGGCATTGTTAACGAAGAGCGCGTATGCTCATTCTATTCGATATGAATCAGGAGGAGATTGCCAGATTGTAACCTGCGGGTTACGCCTTTATCTATGAAAGCAATTGAAGTAACCAACCTTGTCAAACGCTATAAATCTGCTGAGACAAATGCAGTCGATGGTATCAGCTTTGAAGTGGAAGCTGGGCAGCTGTTTGCGCTGCTTGGGCCAAATGGCGCCGGTAAAACCACGACGATTTCAATCTTGAACACGACACTCGCGCCAACAGGCGGCGTCGCTAAGATTGCCGGCTATAACGTTGACACACAGTCATCAGATGTTCGCCAGAACATTGGCGTCATTTTCCAAAATCCAAGTCTGGATATGAATCTGACCGCTGAAGAAAATGTCCGTTTTCATGCAGTTTTGTATGGACTGTATGGCTTCCGACCCACCTATCGGCTAATGTCGAAAGAGTATCGTCAAAAAGTTGAGCGGTTAGCAGGCATTTTGGGAATTGAAGAGGATATCTTCAAACCGATCAAAACGTTTTCCGGTGGGATGAAGCGCAAGCTCGAAATCTTGCGTAGTTTGCTGCATGAGCCACGCGTCCTAATTTTGGATGAACCGACGGTCGGGCTCGATCCCGCCAGTCGGCGTAATTTGTGGGAATACATTCAGCAAGTGAGACATGAGAGTGGCACCACAGTGTTGCTCACGACGCACTATCTAGATGAAGCCGAAGACGCTGACACGATTTGCATTATCAATAAAGGCAAAATTGTGAGCTTTGGGACAACCAATCAGCTGAAGTCTGAGCTAGTGCAGGAATATTTGCTGATTGATGCCGACAATCGGGACGCACTGCGCACTGAGCTTGACAGTAAAGGCGTCGATTACATTGAAAACGGTCGACTGCGCATCAACACGCCGGCAAGTGAAATTCATCAACTGCTGCGAAGCATTGAAACGCCGCTTACGTCCGTTGAAACGCATCTACCGACCCTTGAAGACGCCTATCTTGCGATTACAAGTCAGGAGGTGCTGGCATGATGCGTGAACTAAACGGCATTATGGCGCTGGCCTTCCGTGACATCACAAAGTTGCTGCGCGACCGACCGCGCATGATCAGTACGGTTGTTTTTCCCTTTGTCTTCATTGGGATTTTGGGTGGTAGTTTTCAAGCTAGCTTCGGCTCAGAAATGGGCTTCAATCTGTTGACGTTTACCTTTACTGGGGTGTACGCGCAGACGCTCTTTCAATCCGCTGCACAAGGCATCATTTCTTTGATTGAAGACCGTGAAAACGACTTTAGTCAGGAAATTTTCATCAGCCCCATTTCGCGCTATTCCATTGTATTTGGGAAAGTCTTTGGGGAAGCCATGGTGGCGCTCTTCCAAGGCTTAGCGATGATTATCTTTGCATTCGTGCTGCGTATTCCAGTCACACCAATGCAGTTATTGGGACTACTATTTGTTGGGGTGATCGCCAGTTTATTTGGGGCAGCATTTGGGATGTTGATCATGCCGAACTTACCAAATCAACGCGCTGCCAACCAGATCTTCCCATTTGTGATCTTGCCGCAGTTCTTCCTAGCCGGCGTGTTCAATCCCTTGCGGAACCTACCGTGGTATTTGGAATTTCTATCGCGTATCTCACCAATGCGCTATCCGGTCGATTTCACGCGCAATATCTTCTACGCAAACTCGCCAGAATATAGCGCGGTCGTGCTGGATACACCGTGGCAGAACCTCAGCATCATGATTGCGCTGTTTGTGCTGTTTATGATTATTGGCACGGCACTGTTTGTAAGAAACGAAAGAAACCGATGATTGTAGTGCCAATCCGCGGAGTGGCATTACAATGAATCCGTAACAAAAAAGGGCTGCTAATAAAATTTAGCAACCCTTTTTGATTTACGTCAGATCAAGATCAGTTTAGTGGTCGTCCTCTTCACCATGACCATCGTCGCCATGGTCATCATCTCCGTAACCATCATCACCGTGTGAGTCACCTTCACAGTCTTTAGAATGATCATCATCTCCATGATCATCCTCATCACCATGGCCGTCATCCCCATGACTGTCTTCATCACCGTAGCCATCTTCTTCGCCGTGGCTGTCTTCATCGCCATGGTCTTCGTCTGCATAGTCACTATCATGACCGTCGTCACCATGTTGTTCCGTGCAGTCTTTCAGCTTGCCACGTTCATCAATCGGCCCCGCTGGGTGGGCCTGGCAAGCAGCTAGTGATAATGCCAAGACAAACGAAATTGCCATAAAAGCAATAAGGCGTCCAAAGTTAAAGTTTGCAAAAGTTTTATTGTTCATTTTTATCTCCTCAAAAGAGCGTTTTGTGAATTTTCTCACGTGTACAGAATACACGCAAAATCCTTTCAAAGATTAAACAAAAAGAGCCAACACAATGTTGGCTCTCAGAATAAGTCTACCTTACAAACAACTATGCTGGCGCAGCCGCAGCTTCAGCAGCGTCTTCCAACGCTTCAATATAATGCTGCGCATCCAATGCGGCTTGACAGCCACTTCCTGCAGCCGTAATTGCTTGACGATAGTGGTCGTCTTGCACGTCACCGCAAGCATAGACACCTGGAATATTAGTCGCAGTTTGTTGATGCTTGTTCGGAGACGTGATGATGTAACCGTTATCTTTCATATCGATTTGCCCGGCAAACAATGCAGTTGTTGGTTTGTGGCCAATTGCGACAAAGAACCCTTCAACTGCAATTTCACTCCGTTCTTCAGTCACGCGGTTGTACAACGCCATCCCAGTGACAGCGTCTTCACCCAATACGTCTTCAACAACTGTATTGACGACAAATTCAATCTTAGGATTAGCTTTTGCACGGTCAACCATAATTGGTGACGCGCGGAATTCATCACGGCGATGGACCAAGTAAACTTTGTTGGCAAAGCGGGTCAAGAAGTTTGCTTCTTCCATTGCACTGTCGCCACCACCAATCACGGCAATGTCTTTGCCACCGAAGAAGAACCCATCACAGGTTGCACAGGTGCTAACACCTCGCCCCATCAGGCGACCTTCATTTTCCAAGCCCAACAGCTTCGCTTTCGCGCCGGTTGAAATAATGACGGTATGCCCTTCATACAAATCGTCGTCAACCCACACCTTTTTGATTGGGCCTTCCAAGTCAACCTTCGTTGCGTCAGCAGTGATGATTTCAGTGCCGAAGCGAGCCGCTTGCGCGCGCATCTCGCCCATTAGTTCAGGACCCATAATGCCGCCACGGAAGCCTGGAAAGTTTTCAACCTCTGAGGTCAACATCAATTGCCCACCAGACTGGTAACCTTCAATCAACAAGGGTTCTAAGTTTGCACGCGACGCATAAATTGCTGCCGTCAATCCTGCTGGGCCAGAGCCAACGATAATTACATTTCTTACACTCATCTGTGTTCCTCTTACGTAATGTCAGTTTTTATTTATTGTACGCGTTTCAGCGTCTGATTGATATATCGAATTTGTAACGATATTGAAATTTTGAGTTCTAACGTTGTCAGGTAAATTA
>JAHDIM010000385.1 GCA_020630805.1 Anaerolineales bacterium | reverse complement strand
AACAAGCAAGGCTTGGCCTATTATTCATACAGTTCCGCATCTGGTGGATTTGGCCCGGGAGCGTGGAATATTTACGCGGGCATCAACCCTGAAAACGTCCAACGGGCTATTGATTCGATGCTGCATGAAGCGACACGTTTAGTCACAGAACTGGTTACTGAAGAAGAAATTGCTGACAGCAAGTCTTATCTTATTGGCGGGATGCCACTTTCGCTTGAGCGCAATGAAGGCGTCGCCAGTCGACTGATGACCATCCAACTATTTGGGCATGACCTTGACTATCTGCGGAAAGTGCCGAACGAAATAGCAGCCCTCACACGCGAAGATCTGCTAGAAGCATCAAAGATGTTTATCGATCCTGAAATTTATGCGCTGGCCGTGGCGGGACCAGCGTAACTGCTGATTGGCTGATGGCTGATGAATTCAAAAATCGGCTATCCGCTATCAGCTATCAGCTATGCTTCGCACTGGCGTTGACTTAGTCGAAATCTCTCGAATCAAAAAGTCGCTCGAAAAGAGCGACCGTTTTTTGAAGCGCGTCTATACAGAGCGTGAGATTGCAGATTGTCGCGGCAAGATGAGTTCGCTCGCCGCGCGTTGGGCGGCTAAGGAAGCCGTTTCAAAAGCCTTTGGCACAGGCATTGGTGACGTGGGCTTTCAAGAAATTGAAGTCCGCAAAGACGAACGCGATGCGCCTCACCTATTCCTCTCTGGAAATGCAGCCAAGCTTGCAGAAGAGCTTGGACTAACAGAATGGTCAATTAGCCTCAGTCATACTGAGGAGTATGCCGTGGCTTTTGTAGTTGCGATGGGCAACAGTTAATTGTCATTTCTTATTGGTTATTTGTTATTGCTATTCCCAACGTCCACAATAACAAATAGCAAATAACCATTAACTATTCTTCAACGCTTCCCAGTCTGGTGAGCACTTGTTACAAATATAGTCCACTGCTTCTTCAGCAGAGTCTGTAACAATGAACAGATCCATATCCTCAGGCGAGATCTTGCCTTCAGCGAGCATCACGTTGCGCATCCAGTCCACTAAACCACCCCAATATTCTGTATCAAACAGGACAATTGGAAAGTTGTGAATTTTTCCGGTTTGGATCAACGTAAGCGCTTCGAATAGTTCATCCATTGTGCCTACGCCACCAGGAAAAACGATATAGCCAAGCGCATATTTCACAAACATCGTCTTACGCGCAAAGAAATAGCGAAAGTTGATTGGGACATCAATAAAGTCGTTGAGCCCCGCTTCAAACGGCAATTCAATCCCTAACCCCACTGACAGTGCGCCAGCGTCTTGGGCACCTTTGTTCCCAGCTTCCATCATCCCTGGGCCTCCGCCGGTAATAATCGCGAAGCCACGTTCCCCCAATAGTCGGCAAACTTCAACAGCCGCCTGATACTTAGGATTTTCTGGCTTTGTCCGGGCTGACCCAAAAATCGAAATCGCCGGGCCAATTTGGTTGAGCGTATCGAAGCCTTCCACGAATTCACTCATAATCCGGAACAAGCGCCACGTATCTTTTGACCCAATCGCATTATGGTCCCGATTCGGGATCCGTGGATTGAGGAAGTTCTCGTCTTCAGTTGGGCGATTGAGTGCGCCGGTTTGGTGTTTATGGACGTTTCGTTTCATGGATCTGATGTTAGTAATGTGATGCAAATGACTTGCACGATAGAATGATTGACTATGAATTGGAGCCGATTGGCCAATTGAATCTTACAAAAAAAGCGCTGCCCGTGACAACGTAGCAGCGCTTTCAAAGCTAATTGAAACTCAGTTTAGGCTTAGCGGCCAATCAAAGAGCTTGTCTTTGGAAGTGGGTTTTTAGGCTTGTAGGCCTTCGTTTCATTGATGGACAAGAATTGCCCACCCACTGGCAAATAGTCATAGCCATCTTGGACCAAGGCCATGTAATCTGGCAACATACGGCGGCCATCAATGATCAAGTAAGGGGCGTCTACCGACGCACGAATATCCGCGCTCAATGTGCGGAATTCTTCCCAGTCCGTTGATAGATAGCAAGCATCAGAGCCTTGAAGCGCATCTCGTTCTGATTCACAATACACAATGCGGTCATACAAATGATTGTCTTCTGGATCAAAGTAACGCGTAGCTTCGTGCATTGCCAGCGGATCATAAGCGCGAATTTCTTTGACGCCTTTCGCCAACAGCGCTTGTACAGCCTTCAGTGACGCAGAATCACGCATGTCATTGGTGCGTTTCTTGAACGCCAACCCAAGCAATGCAACGCTTTTATTGTTGAAGTTGAAACCAGCTTCATAGCCAGCGCGGTCGAACAAATACGTCTTTTGGTATTCATTGATGTCAAAGACGGCTTCCAACAGGTGAGCTTGATTTCCAGAGGATTTCAATTGATAGATCAGCGATTGAATATCCTTTCCAAAACAACTCCCACCGGCACCGTTACTAACATAAGATCCCCATGTACTGATCCGGCTGTCCGCAGTCACCCCGACCTTTAGATCTTCCATGCGAATATTGTCATGGCTTTCTGCCATGCGTGCGCCAATCCCATTCCAGAATGAGATGTAGGTCAACAACAAGGTGTTCCCAAGGTATTTGATACATTCAGCAGTTTCAGGGGTGGTTTCAATGTAACGAATACGCACGTGATTGACATACGCTGCATACAATTTGCGAAGAATACCTAAGTCTTCTTCAGTGTCTGCCCCAACAACGACGCGGTCTGGGCTGCGTGAACCTTCAACCGCTTTACCTTGCGCCAGAAACTCTGGATTACTCGCGACACCTGCATTTTCTACACCATGTTGTTTGAGAATGCCTTCTAAGTAACGCGCTGTCCCAACAGGAACTGTACTTTTGTTCACCAACACAACGCGCGTTTGTTCTTTACGCGCAGCAAGCAATTCAGCAATGTGATTTGCAGCGTTTGTATAGTAGGTCAAATCCGTTGATCCATCGCGACGCGGTGGCGTATTCAAACACATGAAGATGACTTCTGTGCCTTCAATGACATCACTGATGTCTGTTGTAAAGAAAAGATTTCGGTTGAGTTGTTCTTGAATAATAGGAACTAGACCTGGTTCATTGATTTGTTGCTCAATTTGCTGACGATCTCCACTGTTGTACGCATCAATCCGTTCTTGATTGATGTCATATGCATAGACAGTATGACCATACTCGGAGCAGATGGCGCCATGCGGCAACCCCACGTATCCAGTTCCAACGACGACAATTTTCATAATAGTTTTTGCGATTTGGCTACACTTACAAAAGTGCGCCCCTAATTTTGTACAACCAATGTTGCAAGTTTTTATAAGACAGATTGTCTTTTACATTACATTGAATTCAGACTGTATTCTAATACAGGTCGCCCGAAATCCTGACATGATCATGGAATAAATGGTGCTCCGTTAGGTGAGAGTCTCGAGCAGATTGAAACCTCAAACTTTGACATCAAAAATTAAACAAAGCCACACCTAGAAATCTGAAAATTTCTTACTCAAATTAGTTGACCCTAGATGTTTGAACGTGATAGAATTTCGTTTGCTCGGGAGCAATCCTTGCGCTAGAACGAGGAGGGGTGGCCGAGTGGTCGAAGGCGGTTGTCTTGAAAACATCTGTGGCGGTG